>JAYSYV010000209.1:0-6913 GCA_043727245.1 Chloroflexota bacterium
TTGGGCAAAGGCACTGACCGTCCCAGGATTTTAAACCGGGCGGGTTGGATAAAACCGTTGGAGACTAACGGTTGGGCTAAATAACCTGCCGTGCGAGCCAGTACATTGAAAAGCAGCGGGCGCTGCCAGAGCCACAGGACCGGTTTCTTGTACCAGACCAGCCCTTTTTGCTCGACAACCATCGCCCGCACGTCCATAATCTGGCGGGCCAGCGGGATTTCCACCGGACAGACCGTCACGCAGGCGTTGCACTGCACGCACAAACTTTGAGGGTCGGCGGCGGCCTCAATTCCATGATGGAAAGGGGTATTGACCAGGCCTATCGCCCCCGAATAGATGTAGCCAAAGACATGGCCGCCCACAATCTGATACGGAGGGCAGACATCGGCACAGGCGGCGCATCTGATACAACGCAGCGCGTCTTTGAACTCAGGCATTTCTCGCATCCGGCGGCGACCATTATCCAGCAAAACAAGGTGGATTTCTTTACCCGGTTCGGTTGGGCCACTCAGGAAAGTGCTGTAAGAAGTTATCGGCTGGGCCGTCGCGCTGCGAGCTAACAGCCTGAGTTGCAGCATCGCGGCGGCATAATCCGGGACCAGCTTCTCAATGCCAGCCACGACCACGTGGACCGACGGCAGGGTCGTAACCAACCTGGCATTGCCTTCGTTTTCGATAAACATGACCGCGCCGCTTTCGGCCACCAGGGCATTAGCACCTGAAACACCCATCCCGGCCTTCAAGAAATCCTGGCGCAGTTCGGTCCGGGCCACCCGCACTTGCTCGGTGACATTCTCCGGGTCTACCGTTCGCCCGGTCACTTTAGAAAAAAGCGCGGCGACCTGCTGGCGGCTCTTGTGGATAATAGGCAAAACCATGTGTGAGGGGCGTTCGTGCGAAAGTTGGGCAATCCATTCGCCCAGGTCAGTTTCGACTGGCCGGATGCCTTTCGCTTCCAGGACGTGATTAAGGCCGGTTTCCTCGCTGACCATCGTTTTACTCTTGACGACAGTTGTAATGCCTTTGCGCTGGCAGAGTTCCAGGACATAATTATTCAGTTCAGCCGGAGTTTCGGCTTCGTACACGATGATGCCGTTACGGCGGGCGGCCTGGATGAAATGGTCCAGGTAATCTTCCTGGTTATCAATAACTTTGTCCTTGATGCCAGCCAGTTTGTGCCGCATCTCCTGGAAATCGCGCTCATCCATTTCTTCAAGTGGTATTGCTTCGCTCACAAAATTGCCGGCGGCGGTACTGGTCGCCACGGGTGGACGGCCCACTTTCTCACCGCTATCGCCCAGAGTTTTAAATTCGGCAAAAGTTTCGTCCCGGCTAACCCGCCAGCTACGCTGGAAATTGAGCAGGTTGCGGCTCAAACGGCCATCCGCCAGAGCCTTGTGGTAGCGCTGCTTGAAGGGAGCCGGTTTTTCTTCCATATGAGATTCGGTAGCGCTGTCAGACTGGTGGGTAACTCGGTTAATTATTGGATTGGACACCTGTTAATTCTCGCTTTCACCATTTATCAAGACTATGAAAAGTTCTTTTGGTCCCTGGACCCCAATCGTCAAAACTCGCTCAATATCGGCGGTCCGGCTCGGTCCCGTGACAAAGGAAATATAACGCTTGCCCTCCTGCATTTGCAGTTGCTTCACTTTCTCTCCGGCTATTTCCAGGTCGGCAATGATATTAGTGGCATAGAGTAGGGCGAAATGGACCGGCGAAAGCATCGCGACCAGGCGGTCCAGCCGGTCATTGGCGGCATAGACCACCGAGCCGGTTTCGGCAATCCCAAAGCGGCCCGGTGAAACTCCGGCGACTGAACCGGCCACAGTAACTTCATCGGTGGCCGGGTGCAGCGGGGAAGCAAATTCCCTGGTAAAAATAGCCTGTTCGCGCAAGTCAGGTGTAGCGACAATCAGACCGCCGCCCTTATCACTTACTACCTGGGCGATAGTTCGGGCCGCCTCGGGCAGGTCGGCTACTTCCAGGACGGTTGCGCCCGATTTGGTGGCCCGGTCCTTGAACCGATTTTTTAGAAAATCCGACATATATTTTGTTTCTTCCATCCCCTGATTGAGTAAATCCCAAAATTATAACTTTATTACCTGGCGAAAAGCCTGGTAAGCTCTATCCCATTCTTCTGCCGCATCAGGATAATAGGCTTTGGGCGGAAAAGAACGCCGGACCACCGACCGAGCCTCAGCCAGGTTCTGGAAATGTCCCAGGGCAATGAGTTGTATCAACAGATTACCAATAGCGCTGGCTTCCTGCGGTCCGGCCTGGACCATTTTGCCGGTCGCGTTAGCGGTAGCCTGGCATAGCCACTGGTTTTGAATACCGCCGCCCACCATGTGAAGCGTCTTGAAACGCTGCTGGCTCAGTTCTTCGATTTGCTCCAGCACCAGCCGGTATTTCAGGGCTAGACTCTGGTAAATGCAGCGAAGTATTTCACCGGGTGTTTCCGGGACGGGCTGCCCGGTCTGACGGCAAAAGTTTTGGACCTGGGCGGGCATATCGGCTGGACTGGCAAACATAGCATTGTCCGCGTCTATAAACGAGCGGAAAGCCGGGGTAGCCTCGATTAAAACGGCTTCCTGGCTGTAGGTGATCGCCACCCCGGCCTTTTGCCAGACCCGGTAACACTCCTGGGTCAGCCACAGCCCGGTAACATTCTTCAACAGCCGGAAGGTATTATCAACCCCGCGTTCGTTTGTTACATTAAATTCCAGAGCGCGTGCTGTCATTACGGGGGTCTTTACTTCCGTCCCGATTAACGACCATGTACCGCAACTCAGGTAGGCAAACGGCTCATCTGTGGCGGGTACAGCGGCCACCGCCGAAGCGGTATCGTGTTCACCTACAGCGATTACCGGAACGGCCCCTAGTTTAACTTCCGCGCTTACTGTAGGCAACAAATGGCCGGTTACGGTTCCTGGCCCTACCAGCGGTGCAAATATAGCCCCCGGTAAATTTAATTTGTTAAGTAAATATTCATCCCAACCGGGCAGCTCGGAGCTTAAAAGCTGAGTGGTTGAAGCGTTGGTCCACTCGCTCAACTTATGACCGGTCAACCAGTAGCGCAGTAGCTCAGGAATGAGCAGCAAGGTTTGAGCATTATCCAGCCAGGGCGAGCCGGCCTTTTTAAGAGCGTAGAGCTGGTAAATTGTGTTAAAAGGCAAGAACTGGATACCGGTTCGGTTGAATATTTCACTCTGGGATACTTTCTGCCAGACTTCTTGCATTATACCATTGGTATGTCCATCGCGATAATGATAAGGATTGCCCAGCAGTTCGCCGTCGGAACCCAGTAGGCCGAAATCTACCGCCCAGCTATCAATGCCCAGGCTCTCGATTTCGGTAAATCCTTGCTGGCTGGTCTTAATCAAGCCCTGTTTCAGCTCGTACCAGAGCCGTAAAATATCCCAATGCAGACGGTTGCCCACCTGAACCGGGTCGTTGGGGAAGCGGTGTATTTCATTTAAGGTGAGGATGTCCCCTTCGAGTTGGCCCAACACTGCCCGTCCACTGCTGGCTCCCAGGTCAAAGGCCAGTACATTTACCACAGTTTTTAGCTCCGTTGTAATTAAAGAGAAGTAGCGAATGGACCAGACAATTCTAGTTTGCCTGGCCCCCATTTGATGAAACTTCGAGCCTAACTGGCTACTGACTTACCCTAAGTTTAACGGACATAAGCGGCAGCTACTCCACCGTCCACGGTCAAAACACCGCCGGTAGTGCGGCTGGAACGCGGTCCGGCAAAGAAGCCGATGGCCTCCGCGATGTTTTCCGGGTAGATGTTTACCTTCAAAGTCGTCCGCTTGCGGTAGAATTCTTCCAATTCCTCCGGCTTGATGCCATACCCGGCAGCGCGGGCATTACGCCAGCCGTCATCCCAGATTGAACTGCCTTCGATTACGCCATCCGGCAGCACGGTGTTTACCCGGATACCGGCTGCGCCACCTTCTTCGGCCAGGCAGCGGGCCAGGTGCAACTCGGCGGCTTTAGCGGAGCTGTAGGCGGCAGCGTTCTTCCCGGCGGCCAGGCTGTTCTTGCTGGCAACATAGATCAAGTTGCCGCCGACACCCTGGGCTTTCCAGACCTTAAAAGCGGCCCGGCTGACCAGGAAATAGCCCTTCGCCAGAATATCAAAGGTGCGGTTCCAGTCGGTCATAGTGGTATCTTCGATGGAGGCGCTTATGGCAATACCGGCGTTACTGACCACGATGTCTACCCCGCCATAAGCCTGGACCACCTGATCAAAGGCGTGTTGAACCGCTTCTTCGCTGGTCACATTACAATGGACCGCCATACCCCGGCGATGCCCATATTTCGCGGTAATTTCTTCGGCCACCTTTTTGGCTCCGGCCTCGTTGATGTCGAAAATAATTACGTGCGCTCCTTCCTGGGCCAACCGCCTGGCCGTAGCCCGGCCAATTCCACTGGCCGCGCCGGTAACAACCGCCACTTTACCTTCCAGTTCGCGGGGAGCCGGTTTCAGGCTGAGTTTGTAGATTTCCAGCGGCCAGTACTCGACCTTGAATACTTCGTCGGAGTTGAGCGCCTCGAAGCCGTCAAAGGTCAGGCTGCCTTCGATAACCCGGATGGCCCGGTGGTATAGCTGGCCGCTGACGTTAGCTAAAAGCGCGTCCGCCCCGGCGGTAATCATACCGATACCCGGTATCAGGATAACCCTGGGGTAGGGATCGAACATTTTGTCACTCGGCTGGGCGAAGCTGGTAAAATAATCCTGGTAACGCGATACATACGCTTCCAACTCCACTTTAAGCTTGTCGTTAAGAGCTTCCACTCCCTCGGAAGGTTGCCAGTTTACAAAAAGCGGCTGACGCTTGGTATGAACCAGGTGGTCGGGACAGGCCACACCTTGCTGTGAAATCGGTCCGGCCTCAGCCGTTCCCACGAAATCCAGCACGTCCTGGCCGTTATCGTATTCCAGGATGGCCGGTTGGCGGCTGCTCAATGTACCGCGCAAGGGCGGCATAATCTTATTCAAAACCTGGCAACATTCTTCGGCTCCCACCGGCGGCACGTCCGCGCCAGCGAAGATTTTGCGGTTGCCCCGGTGTGCCGAGATGAAACTTTCGGCTTCCTGCAAAACTTTGATAGTTTGGTTATAGCATTCCTGGCTGGTTTCCCCCCAGGTCAGGAGGCCGTGCTTGGCAAGCACCACCAGTTCGGCTTTTGGGTTGGCCCGGACACCTTCACCCACCCACTTGCTCAATAGAAAGCCAGGGCGGGTATAGTCTACCCAGACCAACTTCTCGCCCCAGATTTGTTCACACAGTTCTTTGCCGTTCGGGGCGCAGGACAGGCTGATAATCGCGTCAGGGTGGGTGTGGTCTACATGTTGGGCCGGAAAGAAAGCGTGTAAGAGGGTTTCGATAGACTGGCGCGGACGACCAAGGGCAAAAGTGCTGTGGGCCAGGTACTCAATCATATCTTCGTCGGTCATATTGGTACGTTCGAGCAGCGGCAAGAGTTCGGCCAGCCGCAGCCCGGCGAAACCCTTCTCGGTCACCGTTGCCAGGTCGCTCCCGGAGCCTTTGACCCATAAAACTTCGGTTGGGCGGCCCAGGTGGTCCTGTTCGACGCGCTTGGTCGAGGTATTACAGCCGTAAATATTGGCAATTGTACGGTCGCTACCCAGCAAGTTAGAGCGGTAAACCAGACCTTCCAGGGCCGGTTTTTGCTGGGACGCTGCCTCATCCCACCGGTTTTGAGGGATTTGCAGCGTTTCTTCTATAATTGACATCCAAATTTCTCCTGCTAAAATAGCCTGTTATTACTGGAAACCACCTGTTTATAATAGCCTGTTATTACTGGAAACCACCCTGAGTGGCAGCAATTCCGCGTTCCTTCTGAATCTTCTGCTCGTAACCGCTGCTCCGGTAAGCTGCCAGCGGGTCGGCTGCCAGGCCCATTTCCTCCCGAACCTGGGCCAGCAAAGGTCGAACATCGGTCCGGTAGGCATCGGTGATAATCCGGTGCGCCTCTAAAACTTCACCGTTGGCCTGGGCTTCAGCCAGCCTGTCTCGCTCTACCAGCAGGGCTTTGGCGTAAATCTCCTGGCAATTCATGACCGAATAGATAATCGCCCCGATTTTGCCTTCGATGTTGTGGCACTGGTCGAGCATATAGGCCACCTGGCGAGCGTTCTGGGAAGCTACGGCGTGGTCGCTGTATTCGGCCCCGACCAGTTCGTGATAAATCAAGAACAACTGGTAAGGATTGATGCTGCCGACCATCAGGTCATCGTCGCCGTATTTGCGGTCGTTAAAGTCAAAACCGCCTAATTTCCCTTCGTCCAACAAGAAAGAAACAATCTGCTCGATATTGACTGCCTGGGCGTGATGGCCTAAATCAACCACGACCTGGGCTTTCTCGCCCAACTTCTGGCACATGCCGTAAGCGGTTCCCCAGTCTGGCACATCGGTGCTGTAAAAAGCCGGTTCGTAGAATTTGTACTCCAACAACATCCGGCTGCCTTCAGGTAGACGGGCATAGACTGTTTTTAAGGCATCTTCCATGCGGTGCTTGCGGTCGCGTAAACCGTCCTGGCCGGGGTAGTTGGTTCCATCAGCGAACCACAGTTTGAGGTTATCGCTGTGAACTTTGGTCATAATGTCGCAGCATTCCAGGATATGCTCAAGGGCAAGCTGGCGTGTGCCTGGTTTGGGGTTGCTGACCGAACCCAGCCGGTAGGCGTTTTCCTGAAACACATTCGAGTTAATTGCCCCTAACTGAATACCCTGGGCGTTGGCGTACTGGTTCATAGCGACATAATCGCCGTCTTCCGGCTTGTCCCAGGGAATATGTAAGGCTACAGTCGGGGCCACCCCGGTCAGGCGGTGGACCGTCGCGGCATCATCAACCTTCTGGCGGGTAGTCGTAGCTG
>JAYSYV010000210.1:0-2221 GCA_043727245.1 Chloroflexota bacterium
CCGCTGAGTTCGATAATCTGGTTGCAGGTCCGGTCGAGAAAATAGCGGTCGTGCGAAATAGCCAGCACCGTCCCATCGAAATTATTCAAGGCTTCTTCCAGCACTTCGGTTGAGGCAATATCCAGGTGATTGGTCGGCTCGTCCAGTAAGAGGCAATTTACTTCGCTCAACATCAGTTTCGCCAGTTGCAAGCGGCTTTTCTCACCCCCACTAAGCTGTGAAATAGGTTCAAGACTCTGGTGGTAGCCGAATAAGAAGCGACCCAGGTAGCTTATAGCGTCATTTTCGTACATCGGGCGCAGGCCGCGAATCAGTTCGAGCGGGGTTTTAGCCTGGTCGAGTGTTTCGTGCTGTTGCGAGTAATAGCCAAGCCGGATGGAAGGCCCGACCCAGACCTCGCCTTCGGTAGCTTCTTCCAGGCCCAGCAAAAGCCGGAACAGCACCGACTTGCCGCTGCCGTTACCGCCAATCAGACCCACTCGGTCCCCGCGCCGCATCAGGAAATTCAGGTCCAGCAGCACCAGGTTTTCTTCGTAACTTTTGGAAAGATGCCGCGCTTCCACAACCTTCTGGCCGCCCCGTTCCCCGGCCTTGAATTGCAGTCCGATTTTGCGCCGTTCCAGGACCGGGCGGTCTACTTTTTCCATGTGGTCAATCTGGCGCTGCTTATTACGGGCCTGCTTGATATGCCGTTCATTTGGCACGATAGAGGCCCACAACTTGAAGCGGGCAATCGCTTCTTCGAGGTGTTTGATTTCTTTTTGCTGGGCCACGAAATTCTGCTGCTGTTTGAGAAGGGCCAACTCGCGCTGGACCATATAAGAAGAATAGTTGCCGTGGTACACGGTTAGCTGGCCGCTGTCCAGTTCGGCAATAAGGGCAATAGTATCATCCAGCAAATAGCGGTCGTGCGAAACCAGAATAATAGCGCCCTCATAGGTTTGCAAGACTTCTTCCAGGCGTTTTTTACCGGCCAGGTCCAGGTGATTGTCCGGCTCATCAAGCAGGAGCAGGTCCGGCTGGGCCAGCAGACAGCGAGCCAGACCGACCATTTTGCGCTGCCCGCCACTCAAAAGAGCCACCGGCTGACTATGGTGAACCGCAGGCAAGCCCAGGCGTTCCAGAAAACCGTGTGCTTCGTTACGCAATCGCGGACCGCCGCCTTCTTCGTATTTTTCCATTAAAGCGGCTTGCCGTTCCAGCGCCTGGCTGAGTTCAGCCATATTGGTGGCAATTTTAGGGTCGGCCAGTTGAGTTTCGATAGTTTCAAGCTGCTTTTCCAGGGCCAGAAGCCGGGGAGAACCGTTAAGCACTTCCTCCAGGGCGGTTTTGCCATCTTCACCGGCGTATTCCTGGGGCAGATAAGCTACGCTGGTCCCGTTTCGCAAAATCTTTTCGCCTTTATTAGGCCGCTCCAACCCGGCCAGGATTTTTAACAGGCTGGATTTGCCGCCTCCGTTTGGGCCTATAAGGCCAATCTTTTCCCCTTCGTTCAGGCTGAGGCTAACTTCATTTAAAATCTGGCGAGTGCCATAACTGAAACTGACGTGTTCCAGGCGGGTGATTAACATTTTAACTCCTTAAATAATTTTAAGTGAGCCAGGCAAGACAGGGCGGTCAGGAAAAGAAATCAGGTAAACAAAAACGCCGTGGCCTTGCACTGGCCCACGACGTTTTCCGAAAATTCCTGTTAAAATAGGTGATTAGCTGGTCAAAAGCCTATCCTTAACCTCATCCCCAGGAAACCGCTCCGAAAAATGGACACAGTACGACAAGGACAGGGCGAAAGTAAACCCTTTCGTGCTAAGTCCATCTCGGTTATACATTTTGCTAGTCGCGCTATACATTTAGCGGAATCCTTAAACCCATAATTAAAAGCGCCTGAAATGGCACTTACTAACTATTTTAGCACAGGTCTGGCTAAAGGCAAGCCCTTTGTTTGTGTGATATTAGAGATTAGTTATAAAAAATTCGCCCGATTCATAGCAATAAAATCGGGCGAATTTTTTTATCAGGAAGTGCGGTTTTAAGAGTTACTTTAATTGCAAAAATATCAAAGCCAGCGCCCAGACCGTCAGCAGGCAATTGCCCACTATAATAAGGGCATCCAGCCGGGTCATTTTAGGGTTAGCGGCTAGAACACTCACATCGGGAGCCGGGTTTGGCAAGGGTAAATCGGGTGTGGCATGGCTCAGGTCAAAATCTGCCAGGTTTAGTGACC
>JAYSYV010000211.1:0-6903 GCA_043727245.1 Chloroflexota bacterium
AGACTAATCAATTAGCTCTAAGTGAAATAAGCGGGAGGTGGAACGACGAAAATGTCGAATATTAAACCTCAAGATTTGTTTGGTGTACGTCAAGAAGACAGATGAGGCCCTGCACCGCCGTAGAGAAGCATTGTAAAGATTGTAAGAGATCAAGTGTTCAGGTGGTTTAACTTTTAAGTCCTTTGGACGGCGGTTAACCATTTGATAAGAGATGCGAGTGTAGGGCTAAAAAATAGTACAGTTTCTGTGACTCGGTAGTTGATAGGATTTTTTGCCAGGTGTTTATCTTATGGTAGTAATCTGATCGAACTAGGTCCGTTAGGATCTCCACCGTTGCTTGAACTGTAGTGTTCTAAAGTTTTCTAAATAAATATGAACTTTGTTAAAGCGGTTTCCTGGATAAGGTAGCCGCTTTTAATTTTGTTATTATTTAACTAATTAAGGAATATTTAGCTTGTGGCATATTATATGCAAAGAAAATGAAGTAAGGCCGGAAGGGAAGAAAAGCCGGGCCCGTAAAACGGTCAACGGCAACTCGTCCCAGGAGGGCCGGGTACATTCATGGACCAAACCCTCAGTTTTCTCCTTTCCTGGTTATAAAGCCGGTAGAAACCTTTATGGTCTACCGGCTTCTATAATTTATATAACATTAGAAAATTAAAACCGTTTGGGAATGGCTAATTCTTGTAAAATTAGTAGCGTTTGAGGTCTTTATCCAGGGTGGGTGGTAATATATAGCTCTGGCGAACCGTGTTAATCGGCACACCCACGACTTTAATCCGGTCTGCATTCATTACGCCCAGGCCCAACCAGTCGGCGTACCAGATATGCTTTACGGTATCTTTATCCGGCTCGATACCCATCAACCGGCAGCAGACCGCATCTACCGCTACCAAATCGGTGCCAACTATCAGCACTTGCGAGTTGCGATTTTTCCCAAAGAGGGGGCCATCTTCTTCCATGCCGGTAATACCGTCTACGATAGCTAATTGGGGAGCCAGGGTTTCATAAAGTTCAACAATATTGGCTTCAATGCCGGTAACATGCAAATTATTCTTGGGCCAGCCGTACTTCAGGCCCGGTACAATCCCGTACATATTCTTCATACTGAGGGTAGCTCCGGCCCAATGATGTGTCTTTAGCTTGGGCATGGAAACTATCAAATCGGCCTCAGCGATAGTTTTGGGCATCCAGGTAAATTCTCGCCCGGTATAGCCGCCTTTGCTGGGGACTTTTACCACATCATCGTGATTAAGGTCAACGAACCGAACGCCGCGCAGTTCCAGCATAGGCGCTATTCCGCTGCTATAAAGCAGGTCGGTCAGGTCGCGTTGGTAGGCTGTGCCTTCGGCAACGATAACTTCTTTAGCCCCTTTTTCCTGCAATAATTGAATGGCAGCCTCAATTACCGCCGGGTTGGTGTTAATGGCCTTATCAGGTAAATTGTAGATAACATTTGGTTTGAGGACGACTTTTTTGTCCACCACCGAAGGTGCATCAATCAAATCCCAGGCGGTCCGTAAAGGTGTCAACAGGTCCACATCGTAGGACGGGGCGTTGACTATAGCGACCCTAGTTTGGCTGGCAAAGCCTTTACCCATCCGGCGGAAGGTAACACCCATCCATTTAATCAGGCCCAGTGGGCGCGAGGCGAACTCGGCCAGGACTATAGAGCCGCCAATAGCCCCGGTTAACATCAGACGGGTAAACTGGCGGCGAGTTAGTTTTTTCTTTCGAGGTTTAGCGCGTAAAGTCATATTTATTGCTTAATTTAATATTCATTTTGGGTCGAGGTAGTAACGGTCATCACTGAGGGCCAGCAAGGCAATCGCGGTGGTATAGGGACTATCTACCCAATCGCCGGTAGTTTTATTCTGGCCGGTGGTGGTCCTTTTGATAATTTGCTGGCCTTTGTACTGAAAAACTTTACCCTCGGTAGTCAGACCCCGGACCAGGCGCAGCCGATTTTTATCCACTTCAGCGGCCTCTTTGAAAAGGTTCAAAGCCCAGGTGCATAGGGCCACCGTATGGTCTGAATTGCTATCAACGACATAAGTACTCAGGTAAGCCAGACCCTTATCCACCACGGCGATATTCGGGCCAAAGTCGGAGGCGGTAAGGGTTATCCGCCAGGCTACCAGGGCAAAAGAAGTGGCATCGGGCGTAGCTGGCAGGCGTTTACCCAGCATGTAAGGATTGCCGACATTCCAGCCGCCATCAGGGCAAGCCCGGTCCCGCAGGTAATTTTTAGCATTAATTATTTCTTTTGTTTCGGGCATAGTAGCTGGGTCTTCTACGACCAGCGACACGATTGCCAGCGAAGTAGGAATAACCCACCCGGCTTCGCCTGGTCCCCAACTCCAGCCGAGGTAAGTTGAGTCAATTTGAAATAACTTTTGAACCTCGGCATCCACAGTTTCATCCACCGCTGGTTCGCGTCCGCTGGCGAGAATCCAATGTCTGCCCCGGTCGAGCATATCTTTGTCTTCCGGTTTGCCGTAATAATTGGCAAGCTCGGCCACTTTGAGCATGACATTTAGTATCCAGACCACCGGGTAGGTCATCCAACTGGCCCCGGTATCCTCACGCATAATGCCCCAGCTTCCATCGCTGTGCTGTTGCGCTCTGAGCCAGGTCAAAGCCTTTTGAACCGCCTGGTAGCGCTTGTCCGGTACGTCCCGTCCACCGGCTCCGGCCTGGTTAAAAAGGGCCAGCAAAGCAAAAGCGGTTGGCTCTACGTAGCTCATTCCGCCTCTACGATAACCCCAACCGCCATCATTGTTTTGAGAATTGGCTAGATAATCATAGCCTATTTGCAAATTGTCGCTAAAATCAGTTGCCATTGCTTTGTAACCGGGTTGCAATCTGCTCCACCGTCACTTCGGGCAGGGTTTCCCCCTCGACCGGGAGCCGGTGATTCACGAAATTAATCTTAACAAATTCTTCGAGGCCGCTAAGTTCAATCGCCGGGGCGCTTGGCCGCTTTAACTGGCGAATATGGCCTCTACCCAGGATAACTATCGGATGAACCACTACCTGGGGCAATCGGCGGACCGAAAGCCAGGCTTTTACTTCCCTGGCGGCCCGAATACAGGCCCAGGTCGGGCTATCATCCAGGCGGCGGCGCGGTTCGGTGGCTGGTATATCTCCCACTTTGACCTGAGAGAGAGGCTTGGGGTCGGGCGTATTGACCCGGCCTCGCATATAGCGATACCATGTATCGCCCTCTACCGCAAATTCACCTTTTGCCAGGTCCAACTGAATGACTACCGCGCCGGGCGGTCCTAGCAGTACGCCATCAATTTCGCCGACCGACCGAGCGCCGGGCAGCACCAGATTCCTCAGATAGATAAAGTCGTTGCCCAGATTGGCTTCCAGGATATTGCTTACTTTATCCTGTAGCTGGAGGTTTTGCCGGTAGTTAATGACCGAACGCCCGAACCAGGCTCCGCTGACAAACAAGATTAGCCCGATCACTATGACAATCCAGAAGACTACAACTTCGCCAGCTAGAAGGCCCAGCCCCACCAAAAGCAGCAATACTAAACCTGCGCCACATAGCAAGAAAGCCAGTATTAAATCCCGCTGGTAAGATTTATGTTTAGTTGAAACGGATTGGGAACGGACGACTCGCACTTTCCTTACTCTTTATTCTTGTTAAGTACTTCATAAATCTGACTTCCATCGGCCAGGTCTGCCCTGAACTTTAATTCCAGACCCATGCCACTGGCACTTTTTGTCCGGTAAAGCTCCTCGAACCCCCTATAACGTTCTGGACCCAGTACAAACCAGCGGGTTTGAAAGTGTTTAGCCGCCTCCAAGTTTGCCATTAGCCCATCGCTGGCTTGAGCTATAGCGTGTCGCCCGGTAGCATAGTGAAAACTTAAAGGTTCACTTACCATTATAACATCTTTTGGCCCTGCATTCTGGTTAAACCAGCTTTCCCATCTCAGGGCGGCCTGGTAATCGCTGTCCCACTCCGGCGCACCAACGCCTACAACATAGTAAATGGTTACACTCAGGGCCACCAGGACCATTATAGAGGCCGCTCTGGCGAGAGGTCGGTTTCGCCGCAACCATTCCAATCCGGCCAGGGCTATCCCGGCCTGGAAGGGAATTAACCCCCCCGCCGAGTGAAAAATAGTCCCGTGACTGCCTATTTCGGTAAAGCCCAGTGCCATAGCCAAGTATAGCATACCGCTATAGACTAAAAATGGCCGGAATTCGGGCCGCTTCCTGACCGGCCATAGACCCAGCAAAAAGAGCGGACTCAACAGGAATAAGCCCTGGAATACCAGCAGAAAAGCATTAATACCCAAACCCTTTAGTTTGCTTTCTAAAATATTAGTCCAACCCCAGCTCAGGTAATAGTCCAGGTCCAGCGAAATATTGTAGCTAAAAAAATCCTGGTAACTGCGTAAAAACAAGACTTTGGCGTTGTTGGCCGGTAGCATCGCGCCAAGTTGGAACAGGTTGCGGGCCAGCCAGGGACTTACCACCAGTAGAGCCAGGGCTAACCCGGCCAGCAACATCTTCCAGCGTGGCAGGTTTTCCATAGGTCCGGGGTTTCGCCGGTCCGACCAGACCCGCCAGGCAAAGCTAATGACGAAGGTAACAGTAAGCAGGATACCATCGCTCCGGCTGAGATAGGCCAGGCCGCACAATACGCCGACTAAGGGCAGCCAACGGTCGTTGCGGTACAGCCCTAAATAAATAAAGGCCAGCGCCAGCAGACTGACCAGGGCGAATGGGGCGAAATTATCGGGCGCGTTCCAGAATAAAAAGTAACGGCCCGGAAAAAGCATGACCAGGGCCATCAACCAGCTATAGCGGCACTGTTCCGGCCCAAATAATAGCTTGCCCAGCCAGTAAGCCAGCGGCGGCAAAGCGCAACTGCACAGTATAAAAGGTAGCGAGGCCGCCCAAAATGAAACCCCAAACACAGTGAAGAAAGGAATAATTAATATACTCGCCAGCGGTGTCCAATAGCTAAAGGCCGGGTGTTCCAGGTTGCCGGGGGCTTGCGGGTCGAATATCCCGCCCGCCTGATAATTCCAGACGGTAGTTTCGGTCAGACCCTTGCCAGCCTGCCAGTTTTCGGCAATCTGGTAATAATAATAGGCATCCACATAGCCGGGTTGCCTGACCAGCCCGGCCACAACCAGCCGCAAGACCAGGGCGGCCAGAAATAAAACCGTATAAGGCTGCGTCTGAACCAGATACAGGGGCGAGAACCTGGCATAAAATTTGTTAGAAGGCAAAGCTGATTTTAATGTTGACATCCAGGCGTTGCTTTCTAACCCATTGTGGCTACTGACTACCGGCTACTGCTCAGAATAACCCGAAACGCAAAAAAAAGAAAGACCCCACCAGGGTGGGGTCCGTCTTTCTGTGCAAACTCTCTTAAATTTTAGCTTAGACCTTTGGTAACGGCGCTAAATACAGAGCCGATCTGTGGGCCAAGCAGGATCAGGATGGCGATGACCACAACAGCTACTAAGAACAGGATCAAGGCGTATTCTACTAAGCCCTGGCCCTCTTCTTCCTCATTGCTTTTCTTAAAAAGCTTCTTGTAATCCAACATTTAATCAACCTCCAACTAAAAATTTATGACTTGTCAATGTAAGCAAATGGGCCTGGACTGTGGTACGACGCGCTTTTTAGTTAGTAATTGTTCCGGTATCGAGTTGAGGCGGATAAATGAATTCCCAAAAAATATAAATTCCTCAACCTGTTTACTGATACGTTTACTCTCTAACCTGCGCTGGCTAACGTTGCTGCGAAACACATTCACTTGAGGTTATTTTAGAGAATTTGATGCATTACTGCAATAGCCAAAAAGTCCTTGCGTTTACATAAGAGTACTAGGACTCTTAAGCCGCCGAATGTCCTATACCAGAGGAATAAGCGCCATAACCCTGGTTCCTCGTCCGAGCGTGCTGTCAATACTTAATTGTCCGGCCAGCATTTCGACACGCTGGCCCATGCTGGCGATACCCAGCGAGCGCTGCTGCATTTCCAGCGAAAGCTTGTTAATGTCAAAGCCGACTCCATCGTCTTCGACCGTGACGGTCGCGGTGCTATCACCCATATCCAACACTACCTGGACGTGACCGGCATTGGCGTGGACAGCCACGTTGATTAAAGCTTCCTGGATAATCCTAAAAATAGCTGTTTCAACGTGGGTTGGCAGGCGGCGTTCTCGGCCTGAAGGCAAGAAATTAACCTCGATTTTGTTTTTATCAACGTAATCTTTGATGTAACGGCGCAAGGTCGGCAGTAATCCCAGGTCGTCCAGAATCATGGGCCGCAAATCGAAAATGAACCGGCGTGTCTCCTGTAGAATTTCGTTGACCATTGATTTAAGGCCGGTGATTTCCGACTTGGCCCGGTTTACATCGGCATCCATCCAGCGTTCGCAGATTTCAGCCCGTAGTACAAGGTTGCTCATAGCCTGGGCCGGTCCATCGTGCAACTGGCGGGACACGCGTAGCCGTTCGTTTTCCTGGGCCTGAATAATTTTAATTACCATTGACTGGGCATCGTTCGCTCCCAGTCCGGCGACTCGCCCGCCGCTGTGACCGGCTTCGTGTTTAGGCCGCTGGCCCAAAGTCTGGGCCAGCTTAATATTTTGCTGCTGGCGTTCTTTTAAGAGTTGCTGTTTGGTTTGCAAGCCTTCGAGTTGCTGCCGCATCATAATCATCCGCATACGTTGTTCGATCAGCAGGTTATAAAGGTTACGCATGTCGCCCTTTTCATAACCGTCCAGGTTAGACTCCATAGACTTAACCTGACCGGCCAGGCTGGAATCGCGCTGACTGAGTTTATCTACTTCAATCTGGTTCTGGCGAATAATCATCTCGATTTCGCGCAGCTCCCCACCCAGGTGGTCCGCTTCCTGCT
>JAYSYV010000212.1:0-2217 GCA_043727245.1 Chloroflexota bacterium
TTAGTAGGTGTAAAGAATTAACTTGTAAAATCGTGAGGTAAAATTAGATTACCTTGTGCCTCACACGAAAGCAAATTAAATCTTTACAAGCACTTAGTTTAGAATATTCTAAACGATAAAAAATATCTTTAGTACCTTTGGGCTGTTGTTTTGTATTTTCCTGAAACTGCTCTAACTCATAAAATCAAAGTGGGGTAGTAAACAGGAGTAGTTAAGGTTCGAGTAGTTTCATATAGGAGCTTTGTTTATGCTAACTAAGGACATCCTCAGTTTTGACCAGTACCAGATTGTTTACAACGTCATTTCTTTCGCCTTTGCAGCCATGCTTGCATCCTTTGTCTTTTTCGTTTTGGGCCGGGCTCAGGTTGCCGAGAAATACAGGGGAGCGCTGGTTTTGTCTTCTATCGTGGTGGTGGTGGCAGGCTATCACTACTTCCGCATTTTCGAGAGCTGGTCCACTGCCTACACTCTTCAGAACGGAGTTTACACACCGAGTGGCACGCCTTTCAATGATGCTTATCGTTATGTAGACTGGCTACTGACTGTACCGCTCCTGGTGGCCGAACTGGTCGCGGTTTTGCGGCTACAGGGCGGCAAGGATAAGTACCTGATGGCCCGGTTAATGGTGGCCGCTGCGGCTATGATTGCCCTAGGTTATCCGGGCGAAATAGCCGGAGATAACGGCACTAGGTTAATCTGGGGCACTCTTAGCACTATCCCTTTCGCTTATATTCTTTATGTACTGTGGGTGCAATTAGCTAACTCGATGGAACGCCAGCCAGCTTCAGTCAAGGTGCTTGTCCGAAATACCAGGCTTCTTCTCCTGGCAACCTGGGGTTTTTATCCAATTGCCTACCTTATTCCGGTTATTGGATTGAGCGGCGGCACTTCGACTGTAGCTTTGCAGATCGGCTACAGTATTGCCGACGTAGCGGCCAAGTGTGGTTACGGGTTAATGATTTACGCCATTGCCCGGCGCAAGACTGAAGCTGATATGCAGGAAATTGGCGGTGAGGTGCCTGTCCTAATTTCTACGCCGGGGGCAGGTTTGGGAAGTGGTAGTCAGCTTTAAGACTGACCCTGGCGCAATAGCGCTGGGATGGAAGGTATACCTTCCATCCCAGCGCTATTGCGCCAGGGTCAGTCTTAAAGCTGACTACCACTTCCCAAACCTGCCCCCGGCGTAGAAATTAGGACAGGCACCTCACCGCCAATTTCCTGCATATCAGCTTCAGTCTTGCGCCGGGCAATGGCGTAAATCATTAACCCGTAACCACACTTGGCCGCTACGTCGGCAATACTGTAGCCGATCTGCAAAGCTACAGTCGAAGTGCCGCCGCTCAATCCAATAACCGGAATAAGGTAGGCAATTGGATAAAAACCCCAGGTTGCCAGGAGAAGAAGCCTGGTATTTCGGACAAGCACCTTGACTGAAGCTGGCTGGCGTTCCATCGAGTTAGCTAATTGCACCCACAGTACATAAAGAATATAAGCGAAAGGGATAGTGCTAAGAGTGCCCCAGATTAACCTAGTGCCGTTATCTCCGGCTATTTCGCCCGGATAACCTAGGGCAATCATAGCCGCAGCGGCCACCATTAACCGGGCCATCAGGTACTTATCCTTGCCGCCCTGTAGCCGCAAAACCGCGACCAGTTCGGCCACCAGGAGCGGTACAGTCAGTAGCCAGTCTACATAACGATAAGCATCATTGAAAGGCGTGCCACTCGGTGTGTAAACTCCGTTCTGAAGAGTGTAGGCAGTGGACCAGCTCTCGAAAATGCGGAAGTAGTGATAGCCTGCCACCACCACCACGATAGAAGACAAAACCAGCGCTCCCCTGTATTTCTCGGCAACCTGAGCCCGGCCCAAAACGAAAAAGACAAAGGATGCAAGCATGGCTGCAAAGGCGAAAGAAATGACGTTGTAAACAATCTGGTACTGGTCAAAACTGAGGATGTCCTTAGTTAGCATAAACAAAGCTCCTATATGAAACTACTCGAACCTTAACTACTCCTGTTTACTACCCCACTTTGATTTTATGAGTTAGAGCAGTTTCAGGAAAATACAAAACAACAGCCCAAAGGTACTAAAGATATTTTTTATCGTTTAGAATATTCTAAACTAAGTGCTTGTAAAGATTTAATTTGCTTTCGTGTGAGGCACAAGGTAATCTAATTTTACCTCACGATTTTACAAGTTAATTCTTTACACCTACTA
>JAYSYV010000213.1:0-2215 GCA_043727245.1 Chloroflexota bacterium
CATTTAGGCTCTTATATCGTGGCGTTGGTCAGAAGAAACAAATTTCCGCCTGCTTCTGCAGAAGAAGCACATACAGCGAAAGCTGAAAAATAGTTAGTAGTTAATCATTGAGGTATAACAGCAACGTGAATACACACCGATTTGGAAATGAAATAATGCAGTTAAGAGTTATTTTGAACTTAAAGCGCGAAGAACTGGCTCAAAGACTCCAAATTAGCTATGGGCATCTGAATAATATTGAGCTTGGAACTAGAATGCCCTCAATAGAGGTTATTATCGCTCTGGCTAGGCACTTACAGGTGGCAAGCGGCTACCTATTTCAGCAGCTTGATGAAGAGAGTCCATTTCAGCAGCTTGATGAAGAGAGTCCATTTCAACAGCTTGATGAAGAGAGTCCATTTCAGCAGTTTGTTGATCCGCATAAATATCTGGTTTTCCCGGACAGTTTAACTCAAGAGACTAAAGCAGAAATAAGAGAATTTGTGGCCTTCAAAGAAAGAAGAGAAAGACAAAGAAATCAATCCCGGAGTATTCCGGTTGAAGATGAAAATATAGAGGTCAACCGGGTAGAGGATAAAAACCGTAGAGGAGATCTTGCCTAAATCTTATGCCAAGAAATCCACCAAAAGCTAAAGTAGCTACCGAACGCGATTTAGAAATCATGCGTCTTATAGGCACTGACGGTGTAGCCGACCTTAAAACCTTACATGAGAAGTTCTGGCCCCAGGCGAAAGAACGTACTTGCCGGGAAAGAATTGCTCAACTGGAAAAAGCCGGTTGGTTGCAAAGTCATTTCGCTGACATACGCGACAAGAAAGGTATTCAAGTCTTTACCTTAACCCCAAAAGGTGCCAGAAAACACTTTAACCAGGTGGAGCGCAAATTTATGATTACGAAATTACCGGCCTTTAACGAAGTACATCAACAACTTATGGCCCAACGTGCCCGGTTGGCTCTGGAAGAACAACTTAAAGAAAGAGGGTTAGCCCTGGCTGGTTGGAATAACGAGCGCAAATTAAGGAGCCAGGCCCGCTTACAGCAGCACCCCGGCACCAGAGCATGGGGCGGCCTGACCGGTGTAGCCGATGCTCTAGCTGTTGTATACAACCCATCAAATGGTGAAAGCTTCGAGCAGAACATTGAAATAGACGGTCAGTACTACGGCAAGATGCTACGCAACAAAATTGCCGGTATTGTAAGCTGCGGAAAAAGCACGCTCTGGGTAACGACTCCTGATCGGGCCAACCGCATTACAGAAGAAATCGCCCAGGCCGGAGCCGAGAAAGTCATCCAGGTGATGGTTATTGGTGACGAGTGACAAAGAGGATAATTTAACAATTATTATGTCAACTGAACAACCAGAAATAAGTCAGGCTAAAATTAAGATATTACAGTTGCTTGCGGAGTATAAGTATTTAACCGCCAGGCAGATTTGGGGGAAATCAGGAGCTTCCTTTGAAGGACGCAAATTTACCCATACACGCGTCTTACTGTACCGGCTTAGAAAGGGTGGGCTAATTAAAGTTGAGCGTAGTAAAAGAGAGCGGGGAAGCGCCGGTGATTACGAATGGCTTTTACTACGAGCCGGAGCGAAACTAATTAATTTTGAAAAGTTTGGTTATAACTACACGCGTTCTCCAAGCCGTTATCAGGCTGAGTATCGCCAGCTTGAACTTCATTTAGAAGAAATGGTAGACCTGGCTATTGGAGAGTGGAAATTAGTTAGACCTCTGGCTACCAGTTCTTTATGCCGACTACCGGACCGGACCGAACAATGTCACCGGCTGTGCCAGGCCGTAACCTGGCAAGTCTACCAGGAGAGCGGGAAGCTACCAACCGATATTTACGGGTCCCACACCCTTATAGTGCCGCGCCAGGCCAATCACCATCTGGCTCACCTGGCTAATAACAAGAAGATGGTAGTCCTCGTGCTGGCTAGACCCCGCGCTACCGAACGTTTCTGGCAGGAACGGGCCAGACAGTACCGAAGGCTAGCAACTAAAATTCAAATTCTTGGAGTTTTCCCTGATAAATTGCAGCTAGAGTTGCACGAAAAGCTACTGGGGAAAGTTGGCTTGAAAGGTATAACGATTAATCAGATTAGCGAACTGTTGAGCAACTTTTATGAACACAGTTAAAAAGCGGTAGTTTATGACTCGACAAGTTACTATAGTATGCTATCATGACTCAATAACTGGAAAAGCAAAAAGCGACC
>JAYSYV010000214.1:0-6882 GCA_043727245.1 Chloroflexota bacterium
CATACTCCCCAGGAAGCCGATACAACCCTGGAGCATAATTCCCGGCTTTCTCGCCTGATGACGCAACTTGAAACCAATATAGGCTATCTTCATTTACAACTTGAGCAAGAAGGTTACAAACTAACCTTCGACCAGTATAACCGTCTGGAACAATTAACCAAAAATCTTACAGAACTTTACGCCACTTCCTTCCCTGCTGCTCGCCACACTAACTAGTTCGCTCATTATAGACTAGAACAAATGTTTGGTAGTTGAATGAAAGTGTTGAACGGAATATTCAAACATTTGTTCATTGCTTTTCAGAGAACTATCGCTTAAAATTACTTGAGAGCAATATAGAATCAAGTTTTAGCCTTTCAATTAAAAGTTCGACGAACTTTTAATTGCCTATTGCAAATTAGAGATTTATTTGCTACTATTCGACATGTAGTATTAGGTGTGTTCAGTGATTAAACAGTTTGGAAAAAAACAAATTTTTTATTCAACTGATGAATAGTGCTGGTTAAAACATTTAACCACTAAAATATTTAGAACGCTGCTTAACATAAATGTTTTTAACTTGTCATAATCAAAAGGTGCAAAAATGGCTCTTCCAAAAGTCGCGGCTGATACAACCATCACCAATCTTGGTATGCGCTCCGATGAGCATCTTTTACACTTTGGCCTCTACGAAGAACCATTTATAATTACTGGCATTAATCACCGCTTTTGTTATCTATCCGCCCAACATCGCTCCGTCGTGGAACGTTGCCTGGCGGTCATTGACCGGAGATTAGGCTTTGGCATCGTCCAGGGGGCCGTTGGAACCGGCAAATCCACCCTGGCTCATTTGATCTATAGCCGTTTAAGCAGCCATCCCGAATATAGCGTGGCTTTTAATAACGACCCTGCTGTTCCACCTACCGGGTTCATTCGTAATGTCCTGGCCGAATACAAGCAGCCTAACGTGGGTCGCCAGATGGACCAGCTTAAAAATAACTTTCGGGAATTTGTTTATGAGCAGGTGCTACAACAGGACAAAAATGTAGTATTGCTGGTAGATGAAGCCCAGACCATGGAACCGCGTACCCTCGAACTGGTGCGTGTTCTACTTAACTTCGAAGGCGAACGGGGTAAATTTGTCCAGGTAATTTTCTTCGGACAGGAAGAATTGAGTGAAAAACTCAAGCGCTACAAGAACATCGAAAACAGGATAATGGGTGTGGCCCACCTTGAACCGTTGGATAGGCTCGAAACTCAAAACTTGTTAGAATACCGGTTGTACGTTGCTGGTCGCAAAAAACCGTTGTTCACTCCTGAAGCAATTGACATAACTCATCGTTCGAGCAGCGGTATACCTCGTTCAATCTGCGCCATTGCCGATGAAGCCATTCACCTGGGCTACGAGAACCGGGTTGATCTAATCGAAGAGGCAATTACCTGGGAAGCGGTCAGAAGAGTAGTTTTATGAGTATCAAATACACCGTCAGCGCGGTTAGCGAAGCCCAAAGCCAGTCTCAATCACTTTTTCGCTATCTTTCGCCAGACCTGATACAACCAAATCCTAAGCAGCCGCGCCGTTCTATCGATTCCGAAGCCCTGGCTACGCTCAAAGAGAGCATTCGGGAGCGCGGTATTCTGCAACCGTTGCTGGTGATGCGCGGTGAGGGCGGGAATTATATCCTGGTGGCCGGTCAGCGTCGCCTGGCAGCCGCCCGCGATTTAAGACTGGTACGAGTGCCGGTAATGATGCTTAACGAAGTCCGGCCTGATTATCTGGTGGACAGCCTACTGGAAAATATTCAGCGGGAAGAATTAAGCGGCATTGATGAAGGCCACTCCTTTATTACCTTAAAGGAAGAGTTTGGCTGGTCCCAGCGTGAGATCGCCAACCGGATTCATAAACATGAGTCTTACGTTTCAGAACGTATCAGAACCGCCGAAAAGCTTACTGCGATTACTAAAGAGATAATTTCAGAAGCTTTTGCCGCCAATGAAAACTTGGCACGTGCCAAGTTTTCGCACTCTATTAACCGTAAGTTGGCTCTGCTACGGGCCGAAGAACAGGAAGAACTGGCCCGCCTGGTCGCTGCGACCCCTGATATTACCGCCCGTAAGGTCGAAGGGCTGGTCAGGGAAAAGATGTTGCCCTATTCAAGTCAGTCCAGGACCGAAACAATTTCGGTCGGAAACTTGCCGGGTGCGAGGCCGGTAGTTAAACCGACGCAGCCCGAAAAAGTAAAAAAACCGGCGCAGCCTGCCAGTCCTGAAGAAAATAATGTCCAACAATTATCGCTGGCAGGAGTATTGCCCGATAGCGGGTTTGAAGTCATGCCCGACCCGCCAGTGCCAAAAGCCGCCGCACCCGTAAAGAAAAAACCCCCAGGCCGGGAAACTTTATTACTTACTTATAATCCGGCTAACCTCGACCTGGCTATGGCCCGGACAACAAGCCTTGTTCAGCAACAGGCTGCCAGCGGTAAGAGGCTGAATATAGAGGAACTTATAGAAGCCATAAAGGAGGATTGTCAGAATTTAAAGTCTGCCAGATGAAGTAAGAAAGTTTGAGGGTTTAGAGAATGAGAACCCTCACCGCCTATAAATAAAAAGAGAACAACCCTCCGCCGCCAAGCAAGTAGGTTGTTCTCCCAAGTTCACCACCCGTTAGAGGGTAGGAAAGTCTTTTTGTTATCTAAAAGACAATCACATTATATGTGGGCTTTCCCTCCATGTCAACGGGTGATCGGAGGTATTTTTATGCCTGAAAGTCATTCGGCTTCAAATAGCCCTGTTTCGGCTGCCCGGCGGGTCCGTCTTACCGCCCACTCGACCACTATTTCCAATGCGGTATTACTGGGATACTCCAAATTATCCGATGGGGCCAAACTGACCTACATGGTGCTGGAAAGCTACGATTGGCCGGACAAAGACGGATTTTCCAAAGGGAAGTGCTGGCCCAGCATCGAAACTATCGCTACTGCCCGTGGCAAATCCTACGATACGGTGGCCCGCCATCTTAAAGAACTGGAGGGGAGCGGTTTGATCCGGGTCGAAAGCGGTCAGGAACGCGGGGTTGCCAATTGCTACTGGCTGCCTGGTCCCTCCGAGCAGGAAGTTACCAACTACCTCAAGCGGTATAGCGAAAGCCCTGCTTCAACCGAGCATTCCTCGGAAGTAGATGGGTCCATGGATTTTGAAGGAGTGGTCCCGCAAGAATGCGGTATAGCCCACCTCAAAAATACCTTACCGGTTCCGGCAAAAATGCCGGAGGAAAAACATGAATTTAAAGAATCAAACCAAAAGAATCCTGAAATGAAAATGGATTCGAATCCAGTTCGTCCCGAAAAAGATAAGACACTTTCAGTCAAACAGGCTGGCCCTAAGTCTGTATACATATCCCAAATAGCCAATGATTTTAGCAAAAGCCTCAACGACCTTCCCCATTCCATTTCCAATCAAACACAGGCACAGAATTTATTCAGGCAAAGCGGCCTTGACGAACGCTCTTTTGTCGAGCTACTTTACGAGGCCAAAAAGCGAACCCAGTGGGCCGCGATGGCAACGCCTAAAACGGTCGGTAATGGTCCCAACCGGGCCGCTTATTTCTTCAAAGTGGTTCGCGACCTCCTGGAGGATAGAAATAGAACCTCCCCAGGACTGATATTAACAAGTGAAACTGGTTAAAAATTAATCTTCACTTTTTAATCATTAAAAGAGTCGGTCAGTATCTATATAAATAATATGCCTTGTGCTAGAATAGGTATATGGGTGTGCATAGGTGTAAGGATGCCTATTTTGCTGAAGGCTGTCGTGATTCTGTAAAAGTGTCCGCATAATTTTACAACTTGATAAAGGAGACCCTGGTGGAGATACCAAAAATCTTAATAGTTGATGACGAACAAAATATTTTGCTCTACCTTAGTGAGGCATTGGAAGATGAAGGCTACTTTATAGCGACAAAAAATAATGGCAAGGAAGCCATTATAATGGTAGAAAAAGAAGAGTTCGATTTACTTCTGGTAGATTTAAAACTAAAAGATGTTGACGGCCTACAAGTAATGCGCGAGGCTAAAATTCGCTGGCCCGATACGGCAGTTATAATGCTAACCGGCCACGGCTCTTTAGAATCAGCCATGGAAGCTATAAAGTATGGAGCCTCGGATTATCTGCTAAAACCGACCAGCGTAATAGATTTGAAAGATAGCATCCGGCGCGGCCTGGAAAAACGGCAGAATGATCTGAACCAGCGCCGCCTGGCAAACCAGGCCCGTGAGTTTGCCCGGACTATAATTGAGGGTGGTGAAGCCAGCAGTATGGTGGAGCAAAACCCACTCAAAGCCGCTTCTAACTCCAACAGATCCAAAAGACACCTGAGCGACGACGAGATAGTAGAAGTCAGCGATGTAGCCGTGGATGTCAAGAAACATGAAGTACGCCGGGCCGGAGATTTACTCAGCCTCACCCCTACCGAGTTTAATCTTTTAGTAACTCTGATGAACAACGCCGGGCGAGTTTTAAGCTGTAAGTACCTGGTTAAACAGGTTCATAATTACGAACTCAGTGAATATGACTCCCGTTCGATGATCCGGGTCCATATCAAACATCTACGCCACAAAATCGAGCGCGACCCCAATACTCCCGAATATATTATCAATGTGCGCGGTCTTGGCTATAAGTTTGGTTCCTGAAAAACACCTGATGGATTTTGAAGAAACACTGGCTAACCTGAACCAGCGCAAAGCTAAAGCTCTAAGTGGTGGCGGTGAGGCCAAACTGGCCCGGCTTAAAGTCAAGGGCAAGCTATCCGCCCGCGAAAGAATCGACCGGCTGGTAGACCCTGGCAGCTTCTCTGAAATCGGGTTGCTGGCTCATTCCGATATGCCCGCCGATGCTGATGATACTCCTGGCGATAGTAAAGTAGTAGGTTTCGGAAAGCTAAACGGGCGCAAACTTGGCGTGGTTGCTTCAGATTTTACGGTAAAAGCCGGAACTTCCAGCCGGGTAGCCGGTCGCAAAGACCACACTATTGCCCAGACTTGCAGCCAGAACGGCTATCCCTACGTCTACCTGGGGGAAGGCGGCGGCGCTCGTATGCCCGATATTATGGGGTCAGTGGGGCTGGCTACCTTTGGCGGAAATTACGCTGACGATGATTTCTTTGTACGCGCCTTGACGCGCTACCGCGACAACCCTATGGTGGTGGCTATCCTGGGCGACGCTTTTGGCGAACCAACCTGGCAGGCTTGCCTGGCCGATTTTGTGGTAATGACCAAAGGAGCCTGTATGGCGGTGTCGGGGCCGCGTGTGCTGGAAGTTGCTACCGGCGAAAAGCTCGACCCCGAAGAATTAGGCGGCTGGAAAATCCATTCAGGCGTTACCGGCATGGTAGACGCTGTAGCCGAGAATGACTCCGAAGCGATTGTGATCATTAAGAAATTCCTGGCTTATCTACCCTCTCACTCCAATGAAAAAGCTCCCAGGCAGCCCATCCCGGCTGATTCCGGCGCGACTATGGGCCATATCCTGGACGACATGCCGGAAAAGAACAACAAAGCTTACAATATTTTGCCTCTACTGGAGCGGATTGTAGATAAAGACAGCCTCTTTGAGATTAAGCCGCGCTTTGGCAAGAGCCTTGTCACTGCCCTGGCCCGGTTGAACGGCGAGTCGGTCGGTATTATAGCCAATCAACCACGCCACCTGGGCGGAGCGATGGATACCGATGCGATGGATAAAGCGGTTAGTTTTCTTTGCCTGTGCGACTCCTTTAACCTGCCAATTATTTTCTTCCACGATATGCCGGGGTTCCTGGTTGGGCTGGAGCCTGAGCGCAAACGCGCCGCCGCCAAAATCATGACTTTTCTGGAAGCCCTGGGGCAGGTGACAGTGCCTAAAATTGCCCTGATTATTCGCAAAAGTTACGGGATGGCTTTTTACAATATGGGTGGGACGGGTACTGGCTCGGCTTTTATTGCGGCCTGGCCTACCGCCGAAATTGGGTTTGTATCGGAAAAAGTGGGAGTTAATGTGGTTTACGGCCCACAGATAAAAGCGGCGGAAAACCCGGCAGCCGAACGCGCCAGGCTGGAAACTACCATGCAGCGCGGCAACAGCCCTTACAACATAGCCGGTCAATATTTAATTCACGATGTAATCGCCCCGGCTGAAACCAGGGAGTATTTGATAAATTGCCTCGAAATAGCCTTTAACAACCGCACTGGCGGTATAGGCAAGCATAATCTCCGCAACTGGCCCAAAAAATATTAAGTAACCGCCTCTAAGACCGGCTTCCTTCGACCTGTAATCCTTGTTGCACAAACAGAGGTGTATTGGAATTTGAACTTATTCGCAATAAAATCCGTCCGGTAGCCGGGTCGGCAAAGCGGGCCGGGTTCTCAATGACATTTTTAACCGGGGCTGGCGGATTTGAAAAATTACTCCCCACATTTACCTGAACCGCGCTATTAGTGATATTAGCTAGGTCAGTCCACGCCCTGGACTGGTAATCGTACATTTCATAATTGTCAGGCGAAACCGGCCCTCTTTGCCCACCGCCAGACCCAAAAGCATTGATATAAAAGGTCAGAGCTTTGATTTTAAAAGGCCCGCTCTCTGCCGGCAGGCGGAACTGCGAGGTTACACTGTTCTTATTCAGGCAAAACTGGTCGGTCCGGTCGGACCGGGTAGTCAGCGCTACCTGTCCGTTAGTAGCGGTAACAGATTCGGGAAGGAAAGCCACCGAAGGAATTAACAGGCGGCCATCACCCCCACTGGTTTCCATATCTACCGGCAGGCGGGCCAGTAAAACCTGGCTGGATTTAGACTGGCTGGTCAGACCATTAACTGAAATAGGAACCGGATTCTGGTCCATCCAGGCAATTAAATCCAGGCCGCGCCGGGTAT
>JAYSYV010000215.1:0-6881 GCA_043727245.1 Chloroflexota bacterium
TTGCAAAGTAATATATATTTGGAATATTATCCGAAAATATTCAAATCATATTGGATGTAACTCACTATTATGTTTGAGCTGAATTGCTTCTATGACCTATGCAACTAAAAAAAGTTGTTAGGTTATTGGCCCGTTTGGTTTCTAATAATAGCTGAATGAGCCTGGGAAGGAAGGTTAGCCGATTCAAAGGTTTTAAAACAGTGATGAAACCAGCTAATTTACAGAAATAAATTTTTGAATTTGATTTTGAATATTCCATATTGACATTCGATATTTTTATGCTAACATACATTTCAGAGCATAAGCACAAATTCAAAAATGTATTAATTGTTTCCAGTTACCAGTTCTGCCCGACCTGGCATCCGTCTGATATGGGGTTGGGTTGAAGGGGTATACAAAAGAGCAATTGGTTTATCACTGAAAATAACACAAAATGACAAGTTCAGTAACCGTAAAAGACCTGGCGCAGCACGCCGCAGTATCAGTTGGGACTGTTTCACGGGTTTTGAATAACCAGGGCGGTGTCAACACTGATAAAAAACATCGGGTGCTTCAAGCGGTAAGCGAACTGGGTTATGTGGTCAATAACTCCGGGGCAACTTCTCAAAGCCGCCCCACAAAGGAAATCGGTTTCTTCTACCGTTCCAGCCTGGACAACCTGATTGATGAGAAGTCGGTAGTAATACAGCCGTATTGGTCCCATATTTTACACGGGGCCGAGCTGGAAGCGCGTCGTTCCAATCTGAAATTAAATTACCGAATTTTGAATGACCCAATCAGATCTGAACGGCAGTTTATTAATCAAATTCAGGGAATGCAACTGGATGGTATTCTGCTGGTTGGGCCGGCGGAAGAAGAGGTAGTCCGGCTGCTCCATTCTACAAACATTCCCCTGGTTTTAGTAGATAACTATGTACCAGGTGTAGCGGTTGACACCGTTTCCAGTGACGCTCAGGGTGGCGCAAGGCAGGCCGTTTCATACCTTTTTGAAAAGGGCCACCAGCAGATCGCTTTCCTTTGTGGGCCAGTTAAACCCGGCGGTCCTAGAATAACCGGTCAAATTATCACCGGTGATCGAAGGATAACCGGCTATTGCCTGGCATTTCTGGATCACGGTCGGGCGGTAGATTACACTTTGTTTGAACCGACCGATTTCAGTATTCCGGGGGGATACGAGGCTTGCAAGAATTTAATCCAACGCGGTACAAAATTCAGCGCCATTTTCTGCATAAATGATATGGTCGCGATTGGAGCCATGAAAGCCCTGAACGAAGCCGGTTTGAGGATTCCACAGGATATATCAATCGTCGGCTTTGACGATATAGATTTAGCCGAACACCTGACCCCGGCCCTGACTACTATCCGGGTGAACAAAGAAGCTACCGGCATGACCGGGGTTAAAACTTTGCTTTCACGCGCAGGTGATCCAGAAGCAGCCAACGTACACATTAGCCTGGACGTAAGTTTAGTAAAACGCAACTCCGTACAAAGTATCTCAACCTGAAAAATTGTTAGTGGCTAATTTAATCAAAAATTAAACTGGCCGGTAGGAATAGAACAGCGTAATTAGCCAGGTATAGCCTACCTTTCTTTTTTGCACTTAATTTCAAGACTCGCGTAGCCGGTAAAGGGTTTCTACCCGTTAAAAATCGTAAAACTCAACTTCTAGTAGTCAATCAATGTAGAGAACTATGGAGGATCAATGATGTCTGGTAATGTATCATCGTTCAAATCAGTCAGGAAATGGGGCTGGCTGGCAATCTCGCTCACCCTGTTAAGTCAACTGGTTTTATCAGCCTGTGGTGATAGTACTGCCACTACCGCTGCCCCTGCTTCAACCACCGCTGCCGCAGTAGCTACCACTGCCGCCCCCGCTTCAACCACCGCTGCTGCCGGAACAGCCACAACCGCCGCTGCCGCCATTGCTACTACTGCCGCCGTCGCTAGCGGACCAGTCACTACTATTAGCTGGTGGTGTTGGAACTGTGGCCCGTCCGTGCCCGGCGTTACCGACCAGAATGCCCCTTCCCGTGCCGTTGTAGAATTCAACAAGACCCATCCTAATATCAAAGTTGATATGAAGTTCTTCCAGTATACGGATTACGTAAGCGCCCTGAAATTGGCTATGGCTTCAGGAACCGGACCCGACATTATCAACTTACAGGCTGGCTCTCTGGTTAAGGAATACGGTGAATTTACCGAAGACCTCGCTCCTTACGCTACCAAAACCTGGGGCGCAAACTGGAAAGATCGTTATTACCCGCTTGGTTTCCAGGCTACCCAGTTGGCAGGCAGCAACAAGGTTACTTCCCTACCTTTCTTTGTCTCAGCAGCCGGACAACTCTGGTACAACAAAAGTATTTTCGATAAGAACGGTCTGACCCCGCCCAAGACCCTGGACGAATGGGTTAAAGTTAGCCAGGCGCTCCAGGCCAAAGGCATTACACCTTTTGTGCAGGGCGCGAAAGATACCTGGGTTGACTATGATACCTATATTGCGATTGCCAACAATATCGCTCCAGGCAAAATCTGGGATGCCGAAGCCGGTAAAATCGCCTGGACCGACCCGGACCTGATTAAGGCAATGGACATCTGGGGCCAGTTGTTCAAGAACGGGATTATGCAAAAGGGTGCGCTTGGCGTAGCCCAGTACCCCGATGCCAGCGACCTGTTTACTCAGGGCAAGGCCGGTATGATTATGATGGGTATGTGGCAAGACTCGATTATGACCAAAACCAGCATGGCCGATGCCCAGAAGAAGTACGGCTTTACCGATACCTTTGAAATGCTGCCTGTCCCATTCCCGGATGTTACCAACTCAGGCAAGGTCAATAAGCTTTACGGCAATGCTGACGTGCTTCTGGCAGTCAACAAAGACGGCAAGAACAAAGCGGCAGCGTGGGAGTTCTTATCCTGGGCCGGTGGTACAGACATGCAAAAATTGGTGGCCGCCTCGTTGAGTATTCCTGCCATCAAAGGCATCGAAATCCCTTCGGACGACATTATCACGGATGCTCAGAAAGCCAACATGAAGCAGCAGTTGGTGGATATCCAAAATGTCGCCTACAAGCGCGAATTCCTTTACCCCGACATTAAGACAGCGATGGGTGATGCTTTGCAAAACGTGGCAAGCGGGCAACAAAATTCCCAACAGGCCCTTGAGGCGGTCGAGAAGATTTCCAAAATCGCGCAACGCTAAGTCTATCAAGGTAGGTTTTCCTACCTGAGTAACAACTAGAGATGGGCATAAAGTCCATCTCTAGTTGTCCGCCGGTTAGCCGCAGCACCGGAAATACGAAGGATAATTTACAAGAGGGATTCAAGTTCAAGAGGACCCACAATGGATGTGAAAATAAAGCGAACTACCCCTGCAATTGCCGTTAAACTCAACCAGCGTACCCGTCACAAAGGGGTCTGGACCAATTATTTGTACCTTATACCGGTGTTTGTCTTCATTATCGGGATTTTTTATTACGGGATTGTTTATACCGGTTACGTCAGTTTGCTTAACTGGAATGGAATCAGCGCTACCCAGACTTTTGTAGGTCTGGCCCATTATGCCGAAATTATCCAGGACCCCATCTTCATAAAGGCTATCCAGAATACCGCAATATTCGGGGTCTTAGCCATTTTCATTCAGATGGTGCTGGGCCTTAGCCTGGCCCTTTTGCTTAACCGGGATGTCCTGTTCAAGACAGTTTATAAAATCATCTTCTTTTTGCCGGTCGTGCTGGCATCCTCGGTAGTGGCCTATGTCTTCCGCCATATTTATGATGGCAATAATGGCGAATTAAACAAGTTCCTGGATGCTATTGGCCTGCACAGCCTGAACCAGTCCTGGTTAGCCGATCCAAATATTGTCCTTTATAGTTTGATTTTGATTAATATCTGGCAGTGGACCGGGTTCAGTTTCATAATGTACCTGGCCGGACTGACCCTGATTGATGAAACCCTGTACGATGCCGCCCGTATTGACGGGGCCAATGCCCTCCAGACTACCCTCCGAATTACAGTACCGCTTCTCAGGCCAACCCACTATTCGCTGATCATCCTGGGAGTAATCGGAGCCTTAAAGACCTTCGATATTATATTTCTTACGACCGGGGGTGGACCGGGCCGGGCCAGCGAATTCCTTTCAACCTATATCTACAAAAAAGAAATACTGGATTTTAATGCCGGTTATTCCTCGGCTTTATCTATTGTCATGTTGTTGCTTGCCATGGTGCTGACCGTCATTCAGCTCCGAGCTTACGCCAAACAGAAATAGAGGGGCAAAATTATGTTACTCAAAAGGTCAGTCAGAACCAATATTACCGTCCAGGTTGTTCTTACAATTGTTGCCCTGATATTTGCCGCGCCCTTAATAATTACTTTTGTAGTCTCGCTTCAGGGTGAGGGCTTCGTGAACTACCTGACGGTCTTGCAAAACCCGCAGATACCCCGCTTTTTCCTGAACAGCCTGATTACGACTTCCTGCACCATTGTGCTGGTCTATTTTCTGAGCCTTTCTTCAGCTTATGCTTTTTCCAAACTGGAAATCAAAGGCAAGACTATTTTGTTTAATGCCGTCCTGGTGGGCTTGATGCTGCCGGGGGTAGCTATCCTGGTTCCGCTATTCTTGACCATTAAACAATTTAGTTTATTCGATAACTATTTAGCCCTGATAATACCCTATACGGCCTTTAATCTGCCGTTCAATATATTGCTAATGCGTAACTTCCTGGACGGCTTGCCCAATGAATTATTGGACGCTGCGAAAATTGACGGTTGTACCTCCTGGACCGCCCTGTTGAAAATCGTTGTGCCTTTGAGTAAACCAATAACGGTAGTGGTGGTTATCTGGACCTTCTTGAGTACCTGGAACGAGTTTTTCTTTTCGCTGGTATTTATGCGAAGCCAGGATATGCAAACTATCACCAGAGCGCCAAGCTTTTACGTGGGCGTTTACGGTCAGGATACCGGCAAGATTTTCGCCTCACTGGTCCTGATAAGTCTGCCAATTATTGTTCTTTACCTGAGCTTGCAGAAATATTTTGAAGGTGGTATGACTTCCGGCGCTATCAAGTAACCTGATTATCTGAATATTGAATACTGACCAGTACGCAAACTTTGCAAGGAGCAAATTACTATATGTTTAAGGCAGACTCATATGAAGTCGCAGTTTATTATTTCCCGCAATATCACCCGGATGCCACCAACGACAGGTGGTTCCACCCAGGCTGGACCGAATGGGAACTTGTAAAAGCAGCCCGGCCCCGGTTTGAAGGACATCGCCAGCCAATCGTCCCGGAGTGGGGCTACTTCAATGAAGCGGACCCGGCCTGGGCGGCTAAAGAGATTGACCTGGCCGCCGACCACGGCATAACTACTTTTCTATACGACTGGTACTGGTATGAGGGCAAACCGTATTTGCAGGAAGGGCTGGAAAAAGGCTTCATGGCCGCTCCCAATAACGACCGGCTTAAATTCGGGCTGATGTGGGCCAATCACAAACTGGTCAATATTTTCCCAAACTCGGCCAATGAGACTCCGGCCTTGATGGCTGACGGTGCGGTGGACCGGGCGACTTTTGACTCGATGGTGGAATACGTCATAGAAACCTATTTCGACCATCCCAGCTATTTTAAGATAGATGGCGCACCCTACTTTTCGATTTATGAATTGGGGACATTAATCCAGGGACTTGGCGGGCTTGAAGCGGCCAAAGCCGCCCTTGAACACTTCCGGGCGCGGACTAAAGCGCACGGCTTCCCCGATTTGCACCTGAACGGCATCACCTGGGGCTTTCAGGTATTGCCAACCGAGATAAAAATTGCTGAACCTGCCCTGATAGTCAATTACCTGGGGTTCAACAGTGTGGGGAGTTATGTCTGGATTCATCACGTTGACCTGAGTACAAAAAGCTTCCCGACAACTGATTACAGGGATATTGCCGAAGATAATTACAAGGTCTGGGAAGAATATAAAGAAGTCTTTCCGGTGCAGTATATGCCCAACGTCAGTATGGGTTGGGATGCTTCGCCTCGCACCAACCAGGAAATCCCTTTCCAAAAGGCTCCTTATCCCTGGACTAATATTATCACCGGCAATTCCCCGGCCACTTTTCAGGAGGCCTTACAACGAGCCAAAGAATTTATTGATTGCCAGGATTTAAGGCCAAAAATGCTGACTATAAACGCCTGGAATGAGTGGACAGAAGGCAGTTACTTACTGCCGGATACATTTTACGGGACAGGCTACCTGGAAGCAATCAAAAAAGTTTTCGGGGTGTGAAATGCTTTACACATCCCTGTATAATCGGAATTGAGCTTCCTGTAATGGCTACCAACCTCATCCTAAGCTCAAGCAACTCTTCGATCGACATGATGTAAGCAGTTGAAGACCGGGCCTGTTTCCAGTTCTTTAATTTACTTGCCAGCGCCACAAGGAAAAAACGATCAAGGGCAGTGAAGGAGAGCGTTTTGACCTAACGGTTCAAAATTATCAATTGTTTACGGAGTAAAGCATTTTCGGCCATCAATTCAGCTTTGGATTTACAAAGATCATTTACAACTCCCCGAACCAGGGTAGACTTAGCAGGCTTAGTCCAAACAATCAAATATTTTTGAAAAGTTTGGCCTAATGGCTGGAAGACATTAATTAATTGATGAACAAAGAATTTTATTTTAAGAGGCTACTTTTCTCCATAATGATCTTAAATTGAGGTTTATTTTACCTCGGTTCATTCTGGTAGCCAATACAGGTCGAGATAAGCACCTGGTTTGAGTTCAAATAGGTTCGATTAAAGATTAGTCAAGATAACTACGCTTATCTTGACTAATCTTTTGACCTCAAATTTCCCCAACATATATCGTAGTTACTTTAATTTCGGTGTACTTTAC
>JAYSYV010000216.1:0-2210 GCA_043727245.1 Chloroflexota bacterium
TGTATGTGCGTGGCAAACTTATTGAGGAATATTCCCAGGAAGAATGGGACAAACTGATAAAGGAGTTTAAGAGCGATGCCAACAAACTTTGATACCGAGGAGGTAAACATTGAATTTCTACTGCGGCCTTAATGAGAAAAGCTGGAACGGCACACCTGTTACCCCTGGCCCATTTGCGGTGGTGTCGCCGGTGTACGGTTCTAAAGAGAGCAGGAGGCGCGTGAATAGTGTGACTGTTCCCGGTGGTACGGGAGTTATCCAGGACAGCGGGGCTTTTTGCGATGGCCCTGGCAGCAGACTTGATTTTGAGGGTGCTTATCAGAGGCAGCTTACCCACGCCTGTTCTTATGATTATGCTGACCTTATAACCCACAGGGCCAGTTACGATTTATTGATAGATGAGAAATGGAACAACGGTAAGAGAACCAAGCAGCGTTGGGGCGAGGAGGAAGCAGAAACAGCCGTTGCGGAAACGGTAGAAGCTGCCAGGTTTTTAAGCACCAGGGAAACCCAGGTAGGCCGGGTACTATCTGCACAGGGGGTGGAACCATTCCAGTATTTAAGGTGTGTCAGGGACATAATCCCCCTGCTCAAGGAAGGGGATATACTTGGTCTGGGCGGTTGGTGTATTACCGGGAAGATGCCTTCCGTTATGATGCCAGTATTACGCAAGACAATGGCTCTGATAATTCCTTATGCCAGTAGACAGGGTGTGAAGCGTTTGCATATCTGGGGGGTTATATATGCCCCAGCTACGGGCGAACTTCAGTGGCTATGCGACAAGTATGGCATTGAAGTGAGTACAGACAGTGCGGGGCCAAGCATGAACCCGGCAGCGTTCTCACGTTGGGGTTATGGGGATTGGGTGAACCGTGATTACAAAAGGCCCGATAACCCAAAGGAGCGAGGCCCGGACAGGGTCAGGCACGTGGCCCTGACCAGGGAGTGGTTAAATAATTTAGATAAGACTAAGTATTACAGGCAAGGAGAAGCGGATGCAAATTTTACTCATAATGATATATCTGGTCAGCATAATTACTGCCAACCTGACCACGGCATTGTTTGGGCCTGATGTGGCGGTTATCAATGCTTTTCTTTTTATTGGGCTTGACCTGACCGCACGTGACCGGCTTCATGAGTTATGGCATAAACAAGGGTTGGTCTGGAAGATGGGCCTCCTCATAGTGGCAGGCTCTGCAATTTCTTATCTGCTTAATACGAACGCAGGGCCGATTGCCCTGGCTTCTCTGGTGGCCTTTACCCTGGCAGCGGTGGCCGACACCATTGTTTATTCACTGCTCCACCGGGTCAAATGGTTGTGGCGTTCCAACGGTTCTAATCTGGTAAGTGCTGGTGTTGATAGTTTGGTATTCCCAACGATAGCATTTGGCTCTCTACTACCGCTTATTGTCCTGGGGCAGTTTGTCGCTAAAGTCAGTGGTGGTCTTCTATGGAGTTTGATATTAAATTACAGAAAGGCACAGGCGCAAAATGCCAACAAACTTTGATACCGAGATAGAGAAGCTGGCTTACGAGTTCTGCGTGAACTGGTTGAACTGGAACGTGGCTTTTACGGAGTACAGGGATAACTCCTGGCTACAGCAGCGGGTGACAGCGGCACTGGTGAATGCCCACAAGGAGGCGGCGGACGGGGCAATGCTTGACCTGTTCAAACTGGTAGGGGACAAGTACAACTTGCCGGAGGCAACCACCGGCCCGATAGTCAGGGATTAAAGAAAGAAAGGAATGGGTATGAGAAATATTATGCACTTTGACGATTACAAGGACAGGCTGGCCCGGCTGGACAGCCTTATGGATACTTTGCGGGAAAACGGGCAAACAGGGTTTACTTCACAATACCGCAGGGATAGCAAGGTCGGCTCCACCACATTCCGCTATATACCAATCCAGAACCTCACCGATGCGGAGTTTGAGAATATTATGTTAGAGGGAACGCTTTACCCGGAGGGAACGCTCACACCGGTTTTCAAGGCAGAAGAAAGACAGTCAAGGGATGAGCGGTTGCTTCAGGCAATGCGGGATGCCGGGATGACACTGACTGCTATCCCGGCAGGGGGGAACCTTCTGGGAGGCTCTACCTTCAGGGGCCGCAGCATTAACAGTATGACGGCATCCGAGTTTGAGGATGTGATGCGGTATGCACGGCAGGGGAAAAAGGTTGTAAGCCTGCAACCGACCGCCCCTTCAGC
>JAYSYV010000217.1:0-2209 GCA_043727245.1 Chloroflexota bacterium
GCCAGGGTCTTGGTGTAATCTATACAGACCTATCGTTTTTGAACGATGCCAAGACACCCTGCGAAATATGCGGCGGCAAGCGCTTCAAGGACGAGGTTCTAACTTATAAACTTAAAGGTAAGTCCATTACCGAAGTACTGGAGATGACCGTTGAGCAAGCCCTGGACTTCTTTGACACTAAAGAAATCGTCCACATTCTACGAGCTATGAACGATGTGGGTCTGACGTATCTGACTCTCGGCCAACCCCTCAGTACGCTATCGGGCGGCGAATGTCAGCGTATCAAGCTAGCCAGTGAACTTCACAAAAAGGGTAGCATTTACGTGATGGATGAGCCTACCACCGGCTTGCACATGTCAGATATTAGCCACTTGCTGGAAATCATGAATCGGCTGGTTGATACCGGTAATACGGTCATTGCCATTGAGCATAACCTGGATGTCATCAAAAACGCCGACTGGATTATTGATATGGGTCCAGAGGGAGGCAACAAGGGCGGGAAAGTCATGTTTGAAGGCACGCCCAGGCAACTTCTTGGCGCAAAGCATTCACTCACGAGCGCTTACTTGCAAAGTTAAACTATCTCGAAAAAAAAGCTATTATTTACCCTGTTGTTAAGAAGTAACAGAAATGCCACTGTAAGTACTTGCAGCGCTTACTATGATTTACAGCAAACTGGCAGTAACGACCCGCAGCGCGGCGACCCGTCTAGCCTTATCAAATGGCCTGGTGGCGACAGTCTAGAAACCTGAGAGTGCTTATATAGCAAAAATCGAAATGATTGAACCAATTTGAAACAATATTGAGGTTGGAATTGATTCAATATCAGAGAAACATGCTGTAAATAGAAAAGAACCCGGTAAGGCTAGGATTTACGCCTTGGCTAATCGGGCGTAAATCTTGTCCAGCCTTACCGGGTTTTAGGTTAAATCATAGGGAACTAAACTGGCCTATCAAGCAAACAGGCTGGTGTAGGAGGGTTGATTGACGAACCGCTCCATTTTCAGTTCCAGCACAATTTCGCTGGCCGGTGGTAAATCCACCTGGAAATGTTTGTCCTGAATATCAACGTTAAGTTGTTCGGTTTGGAGCGCGGGCGCGGCATAAGCATAAACCCCACCCGGAAACTGGCTGGTCCGGCTGGCATAGCTGACCGAGAGGAAGTTATGCTCGCCGAAACCCCCGGCCTGCAAGACTAATTCCCTGGTTTCAAATTGACTGAGGTTAACCAGGTGAATAGTTACACTGGTCGGACCAATTTTTGTTACCAGGGCCGCCACATCCAGGGGCAAGCCTGGCCGCTGACGCTGGACATCGTAATAGCGCACCACCGTATGCAAAAGCCCGCCGTTGTAAAGAACTTGCGGCGCACCGGTAGTCAGTTGGACCAGGGCTTCGGTGATGACCGGGTTGTGCTGCTGCCAGTGGTGGATATATACCTGGGTCAGGTCTTCCTGGTCAATACGGATTAGCTCCAACCGGCGGCTGACCTGCCCGTAAGTACTGCTGAGAATAGCTTCCGGGTATGTCGGGTTTTCGCCCGCCAGGAACCGCAGCCAGGGCTCTTCATGGCCGTAATCGCCTTTGTTACGGAACGGTGTAACTTTAGCCCAGTCGTAATTGCTGGTCTGGCGCAGGTATTCGAGACGTTTCCAATCGGTCGTATCCTGAGAAAGATACCAGATAGCAACCGGGAATTCGGGCGAAGGCACCTGGTAATCAAACCAGCCTGACTCGTTATAGCGGTTAGGAATCACCAGCGTTTCGCGCTTGCCGGTCAGGGCCGAAAGAGGCCCAATCTTTTCATTCCCGATACTGGTTTCCAGTTCGTCCACGTTTAACACTTTACCCAGCTTGATGGTCTGGTCCAGTTGGTCGCGAGCCAGGTCCAGGTAACTCTGGTTTTGGGTAATGAGGTAGGCGTTAGCCCCGGCTACCAGGGCCGCCGCTTCTATATTGTGCAGACCGTGGGGCCAGGCCCAGCCGTACAAACCGCCGTACCACTTGCCGTCAATGTATTCGCCGACCTTACCCGAAAGTCCCACATTATCAGGTAAGAGGCCACCGTTCTGTTTGGCCCGCTCAATCCAGGCTTCAAAATATTCCAATACCCAGTCGCGATATTTCTCGTCACCGGTCATCAGGTAGGCGTTGGTAATCAAGCTTGTTACTGGCAGGTTAGCTGCAACATCGCCCCGGCCCATGCGTT
>JAYSYV010000218.1:0-2208 GCA_043727245.1 Chloroflexota bacterium
AATAAATTTCTCCGCCGCAAGCAGCGGAGTATTTTAAGCGGATTACTCTCACAAGGATACGCCGCAAGCAGCGGGGAATTCAACCCTGAGAGATTAAAAGCGGAGGCTTCGACAACTAACCCAAACTCGATTTCGGGGCTTTCCTGGTTGGCAATAAATACGATTTTCGAGCCATCCGGCCAGTCTCGTACCTGCATCAGTAAGGATTTGCGGCTGGCATCTGAAATATCAAGGCTAACCGCCGGCAAGACACGCTCCTTAAGAAAACTTAAAAGCTCCGGCCCGGCCTCAGACTGGACCATTCCGCCGGGAACCGCCAGAAAATAAGCGCACTGCTTGCCTCTGGCCCAGCTAAATTGGGTAGATTGTGCCTGAACCTGTCCGGTCAAAGATACCTGGCTTTGCCAGTAATTCCAGCGCGGAGAACTATTTGCGTCTAGCCCGAACCAGTGGAGAACATCTTCTTCTATGGCCTGGCCCCGGTCAATTTCTTCGTAGGACAATAAGCCCAGACTGACCACTATGCCGCCCGCTGCCAGGAAAGTTTTAATTTTGGCCCATGCTTTTGCTTCTAAATTGACCAGCGGTGGCAGAATAAGCACCGAGTAGGCCGCATTTCCAATCGTAATAAGCCCGCTATCCTCAATTTCTGACTGCATAAGGATTTCGGGGTCCATGTGGTCATATTCGACCTGATGGAGGAGTAAAGTCTTACAGATATAAGCCCAATCTTCTTTGAGCTTTTCTAACCGGGCTTCTTCAAGCGGGTCGCTGCCCCATACTTAAATGCGTGAAAGGGTTTGCCCAGGTGGGTCCAGAGCGAGGTGGTCGGGTCAAGTACGGCTATTGAAAGGGCGGGCTTGCCCTTGCTAAGTAGATAGCTAATGCGCCCGGCGTAGTCGCCCAGCTTTTTGAAGTGCGGCCAGTAGGGATTCTGCAAGAACAGGGAAGGTGGCGCATCGTGCTTTCGCAAGCCGTTCAAGGTGTAAAAGAAAGCGTGGGAATTGAAAAAGTTAATCCCCATCGCCGCCAGGCGGTCCAGCATCCATTTGGCATCTTGCAGGGTCATTGACCAGCCTACGCTATGGAAGCACTCAATAAAAGCCCGGTCTAGCCCCAACTGACGAGATAGCGAGCTAACCATTGAATAAAGGCCAGACAAACCGGGCTGCCAGACTGGATAATCTGGCCGGTCGTGGTTAAGATGCCGGTAGCCTGGTCAACCATAAATATTACCAGGGTGTCGCTATCCTGGTTCAGGGCATAGAGAAAATTCCCGGTGGGGTCGAGCGTAAAGAAGCGAGGAGTTTCACCCTGAGTCGGGGCCCATTGCAGCGGATGTAGCCTGCCCGTAAGATGGTCAATCGCGAAAACCACTATGCTATTATGGCCCCGGTTCGACCCGTAAACAAACTTGCCGGACGGGGCAACCTGGATTTCAGACTCGGTATTTTCACCGCTAAAACCAGCCGGAAGGGTCGAAATCGTCTGGATGGGCTGGAAGATTTCCCGGCCAGGGGCATAATGATAGGTTGTAACAGTGGAGTCCAGTTCGTTGATAACGTAACTGTAAGCACCGCCAGGAAGGAAAGCGATGTGGCGTGACCGTAGATTACGTGCGGCAATATCAAAAGGTGAAGTAGCCAGTGGGTAGAAGATTGGTTCAAGAGGAAGCCAGGCCGTCCAGGAAAAGATCGGCGTATTCCAGGGCAAACTCGCGGGCGCGGGTCGGTCCGTCTGGTTTATACCAGCGGCCCATCCAGTTGAGGGTAGAGAGAATAGCCCGCCCGGCCACCGAAGGATTAACCGCCCGAAATTCATTCTCCGCAATACCAGCCAGGATAATTTTCCGCAGGTTTTGTTCGTGGCGGTCGCGCCAGTAGGCCGCTTTTTCGCGCTGGTGAGGCTGGTTGAGTCCACCCAGGCCGAGCAGCAGAGCCGTCGCAGTCCAGATATTTTCTTCAAAAAAAGTGGCTGTCGCTTCCATGAAAATGACCAGCCGTTCGCGGTTAGTCTTGCCTTTTGTCACTCTTTCTTCGACATAAAGACAAATTTTCTCCAGGGTATCAATGACAATCCGGGCGTAAATCTCATCTTTATCCTTGAAATAGTGATAGAGAGTAGCTTTAGAGAGGCCCACCGCCTCGGCAATATGGCGGACCGCCACGGTTTCAAAGCCCTCCTGGGCGAAAAGCTGGGCCGCTACCG
>JAYSYV010000219.1:0-6860 GCA_043727245.1 Chloroflexota bacterium
ACCGAAATTACGGTCATGGTTTCACCCAGCGGGGCCGCTTCTCTGGAAAATAATCCGCATATTGACCGGATAGTACGCTGCAATTTCCCCGGCATGACCCGCCAATCCAAATCTAACCTGCTCTCTCCCTATCTTTATGCCCTGGAACAATCCCGCCAATTGCGGGCAAAGGGTTATGATGCAGCTATAAATTTCCGGCATGATTATTGGTGGGGCGCTCTATTGCTGTATCTGGCCGATATTCCGGTGCGTATGGGCTACCAATGGCCGGAATCGCGCCGTTTTTTGACCCACCAGATACCCCAGATTCTTAGCTCCGAGGGCTTACCCGGCCCGGCGCTCCGGCCTTTTCCACAGTCGCAACAGCATAGCGTGGCCGTAAATCTCAACCTGGTTCAGCGCTTTCTCAAACTCTACGGCCAGAAACTCGGTCCGGCACAGACCGAAACGGGCCTGTACTTCCAGCCATCGCCCGATGATGAACGCTATATCCGGCTGCAATTATCAGAATGGGGTATCAATAGAGGCCAAAAGCTGGTGGCTATTCATCCCGGAACCGGGGCTACTATCAAGCTCTGGACTGTGAAAGGTTTTGCCGCCGTAGCCGATACCCTGGCGACTAAGCATGGCGTTCGGGTGGTTTTTACCGGCGGCGCGGCTGAAAAGAGCTTAATAAACGATATTCTAAAGACCTGCCAGACCGAACCCCTACACCTGGATAGTTCCGGCTGGTGGGGCCGTCTGGCGGCCCTTTTCGCCCGTTGCGACCTGGTGATCGGGCTGGATAGTGGCCCGCTGCACCTGGCGGTAGCAGCCAGGACACCCAGTATTCATCTTTTTGGCCCGACTGACCCGGCTATTTTTGGCCCGTGGGGCGACCCGGCCCAGCACCGGGTTATCCGTACCGAAATTGAACTGCCCTGCCAGCCTTGTGGTGTATTGGATTTCCAACGAACCTGTCAGAAAGGCGGCTATTGCATGCGGACTATTAAGACTTCGCAGGTTCTGGCCGTGGCCGAAGAACTTATCGCCAGCCGCATCAGCCAGAACTAGTCAAATTGTAATTACAAACTTAAAGCGGCCAGCCACCCGGCGGTGGTGCAAAGAGTCGAAAGGCAGCACAGCTTCCAGGTCAGTTCAAGGGCTTGCGGGCGAGGCAACCGCCGGAAAAGTAGTATATTAACCAGAATTACCCCCAGCGCAATTATCCCCAGCGGCTCAATCCACCCCCGGTTGACCGGCAAAACCAGGCTCAAACCCAGGCAAAGCAGCGGCGCGAGTGAAAAAAGCAGCCAGCAAGTCAGCCGAGTTTTTTTGCTGCCCAAACGGTGGGCCAGCCCTTTTGAGAAATGGCGGGATTTATCGGTTTCTATATCGGGCAGGGCGTTCGCCAAATTTATGCCGATGGTTAGCAGCAAGGCCGGGGGATAGAGCCAGAGCAAAACCGGCTTGAATTGGCCCAGAGCAGCCCACAAAAAAAGTATATAAGTGGAAAAAGAAATAAAGTAGGGGGTCCAACTGAGGTAAGTGTCCTTCAGGCGCAGGTCGTAAAACAAGCCGGAAGCCGTCGCCGCGAAAGCCAGCAAAGACGCTCCTAAAGGTAGTGTAAAATATAGGGCTACCTGGCTAACCAGTAAGGCTATTATCAGCCAGAAAGCCAGGTCGGGCGAAATCTGGCCGCTGGGAATCGGTTTGTCGGGCTGAGTCAGAGCATCACGGTTACGGTCGAGATAGTCGTTTGCCAGGCCAATCGCGGCGTGACCGCACATCACGACCAGCCAGGTCCGGGCCAGCGCCCAGCCATCCGGTTGGCCGCCCGTTGCTACAAAACCGAAGACCACAGTAGCGATAGCGACCATAATATTCGGGAAAAGGTGGGTCGCCCTTAAAACTCCCGCTAAAGTATTCATTTTTTATAGTTAATGTTTTTTTGAGGCAATTTTTGTCGAAGGTAAAGGGAAAAATCTTCCTCGCTGGCGGTACAGCAGCAGGCCGCACAGCAGCGAAATAACCACCAGGCCGGTCCCGACAATCGCCAGGGTCGTGGGCAACAGGCCCAGGAAAAGGAAGGGCAACGCAAAGAAAAGGTAGGTAGCCAGGGCGATAACCGCCCCCCAGAAGGCCAGTTTGTCGTAGCGGGGCAGGTAGACGAGCAACCAGACTTCGACCATTACCATTACGGATGCCGCCGGGATTATCCGCAGGTTGTTGTCGGGGTCCGAGTCTGTTACCGAAATAAAGACCATCCAGAGCGTTCCGGCCAGTATCAGGCCCAGCACCCCGACCACAAAGAGGGTTTCCCAATCACCATTACGCCAGGCGGGTTTTTTCAGGTATTCGGCTGGTTCCTCCCGTGGTGTACGGGTAGGCGGTGTTAATTTGGTTGCCATTTTAATTTCGTTGAACGTGCCTAATTTGATTTTCGGCGGTTGAAAATCACTTCGTTCAGGCTGCCGGTGCGATAGCCATCCAGGTCCAGCGAGACAAAGGCATAGCCAATTTCGTGCAGACCCTGCGAAATTTTATGGCGGGTGGCATCTTCCAGGAAGCGGCTGAAGTCAGCCGGGCGAATTTCAATCCGGGCCATATCGTTGTGATGCCGCACCCTGACACCCACAAAACCCAAATCCTGCATAAATTCTTCGGCCCGGCCCACTTTTTCCAGGGCTTCAACCGTGACCGGTGTGCCGTAGGGAATGCGCGAGGACAGACAAGCCGCCGCCGGTTTATTCCAGGTCGGTAGGCCGAGGGCTTTGGAGAGCGCCCGGATATCGGCTTTATTAAAACCGGCCTCCACTAACGGGCTGCGGACCTGCAACTCTTTACCGGCCCGCGCTCCCGGCCGGTGGTCGCCCTTATCGTCCAGGTTGAAACCGTCTGCGATGAAAGCGAAGCCCTGCGCCTGGGCCATGTCGGTCAGTTCGGTGTAAAGGGTGCTTTTGCAGTAGTAGCAGCGATTAGGGCTATTTTCGACATAGCCGTCTTTTTCCATTTCTTTAGTGTAGGTCAGCAGCAGGCGCACACCCATTTCCCCGGCGTGTTTCTTCGCCAGTTCGACTTCGCGAGGCGGAACCGAGGGCGAAATCGCCAGGCAGCCAGCCGCTGCTTCCAGTCCCAGCACTTCGTGCGCTACTTTTAAGACCAGGGCGCTATCCACGCCACCGCTATAGGCTACCAGGACACTTTTGAGTTCATTCATTACCGCTACCAGCCGCTCGGTTTTAGCTTCTAACTCCGGTTCGACATTTATATTGAGATTATTTATTTTCAGGCTCATCTAAACCAAGAATCCTTCTTTTAAATCAAACACATTTATTATTCGGTAAAAGAGTAACATATATAGCGGTCCTTTTCAAGTTTATCAGCCTGCTGGACAGGAAGGATGCGAAGTTAGCTAAAGGAAAATGCTTAAATAAAGCCTCGGTTAAAAGCAAAGAATTCGTCTCGCTTTTGCCACATACCATCCAATTAAGATTTTGTTACTAAACAAAATCTTAATTGGAACCGTCTTTTTGCTTAATTCTTTTACTGACTTTGCATTTTCCCTGAATGACTATCCAGAGGAAATGACTAAAGATTATTTAGAAGTGGCACGAATCGTGATAGAATAGCGTTTTGATTAGAGAAAAGGAAACCAACCGCCGTTAAACTACTTATAAGCGGTTTGTAGCAAATTAAAGGAGCTAAACAGCCGTAATGGAACTTAACCCTTCAGGCCAGCCAGATTTACCGGGAAAATGGAGGGCCATAGTATGGCCGCGCCTGTGGGTTATCGTGGCTTGCAGTGTGGCTTTGCTGGCGACCCTGGGGGCTTTCAATCTCTTGAGCAATATTTTACCCACGGCAGATGATGTAGATATTTACTTTCGCTATACTCGCTGGACCCTTTCCGGTGAATTGCCTTACCGCGATTTTGTCATAGAATATCCGCCTTTTTCGCTGGTTTTCTTTATCATACCGGGCCTTTTGTGTTATCCCCTGGGCGGCCTGGAAATAGAACGCTATAAATTACTCTTTCACACCGAATGTTTTGCCCTGAACCTGGCGACCCTGTGGCTGGCTTATGCCCTTTTGAAGCAGCTTTACCCGGCGGTTGCCACCAAAGCCCACCACAATTTAAGCTGGCGGATGGCCGCTTTCACCTTTGGCTCAATCTTGATTTCGCTTTACCTGATGCAGCGCTTTGATGTCGGGGCTACTTTTCTGACCATCCTGGCTATCTGGCTATTTTACAAACACCAACCACTCTGGTCCGGTGTGGCCCTGGGGTTAGGCTTTACAGCCAAGCTTTATCCGGGGATTCTTTTGCCGCTGGTGCTGCTCTATTTCCTGTATGTCAAAAACGATTGGCGTTCGATCTGGCGTTACCTGGCCGGGTTCAGCCTGGCCTGTGTGGTGGTATTAGTGCCGTTCATCCTCACGGGGTCCGAGGGTTTGAAGGTTTTTCTGTCGTATCATATTGACCGGGGCATCGAACTGGAAACAATTTATGCGACGATAATTGTTTTTGGTTCCTACCTGGGCCTGACCCATGCTCTCTCGATGACCGACCACGGCGGGCTAGGGCTGGCTTCGGATTGGGTAAAGCCCCTGGCAACCGCCAGCACTATTCTGACCTTCGCCGGTTTGTTATTAATCTACTACTTTATCTGGCGGACTCTATCCCGTAACGGAGGCCGGGTTCGGCTGGACTGGTTTGTCAACGTGGTCAGCCTGACTATCCTTTGGTTTATCCTGGCGAATAAAGTTCTTTCGCCGCAATACCTGGTCTGGCTGCTGCCTTTTGTGCCTATGTGGCGGGGTTGGAATAAAACCATTCTCTTTTTAATAACCTTGCCGCTCAGTTTTATCCCCTTTCCATTCCTGATAGATTGGCTGGCCCGGTTGGACGCGCTGCCGTTCATAATTTTAACGGTCAGAAATGGCTTGCTGGCGGCTATCTTTGTCATGCTGGCCCGCGACATATGGCCGAGCGGTATTTTCAGCCGCCCGACCTGTAAGCCGTTGCCTTCCAGTGATTTAGCCGAATCCGAAGCGGCCTGAAGACTCAGGTAAGATTATTATGCTCTGGCCCTTCCTCGACAGGAAGGGCTTTTTCTTTTTGGGCGGCTTTTTGATGTTTGCGGCGTTTTAACTGGTGGACTTTCAGGCGGGACAGGCCAAACATTATTATCAAGTAGGCAGCCACGCCAATAATCAACACATCGTCTACATTGTTGCCGTGAAGCAATAGGCCGTACAGATGGGGGAAGTTTGGGAGGAAAGCGGACAAAGATTAAACTCCAGCCCGGATTAGTGGTCTGCCTTACTCGATTTCACATGATGAAAGTTTTAACTCAAAGATTCTAAACTAATCATCTGGTTACTGGCTACTTTTCAAAGCGGTTTTTGTAGGACGAACAGCTTTTGAAGACCCCAATCGCCAATCTGGGGTAAATGAGCGCCTACCCGGTGAATCAGGTTGCGGTAATTGCGCTGCCCGTTACGCACGAAGAAAGGATAAATGGCCCAGGTCAGGACATAATAAGTGCTGCTAAAGCGCCGGACCTGTTTAACATCAAAGTAATCCTTGGCGAATGAGAAGAAATCAGGCTCGTCCAGGTAGCAATTATGCCAGAGCGGGAGCATTGTTTCGAGGCCCAGCCGCTGACGCAAGCGGTTGAGGTTTTCGGCGGTCTGATCGGTCACTTCGCTGATAAGAAACAGGCCGCCCGGTTTAAGGACGCGCCAGGCTTCTAACAAAGCCGTTTTCTGGTGGTCGGCGTTGCCCAGGTTTATCAGGCAGCGTTTGGTGATTACCTTGTCGAAAGAGTTGTCTGGGAAGTCGAGATTTAAGAAATTGCCCACCCGGAAAGAGGCTGACCCAACCAACCGGCCCGCCCGGCCCAGGTTCAGGTTAGCATAGTCAATCATGCTGGGGGCGTAATCAATGCCGGTAATCCGAATCGGTTTGTGGCGAGCTAACTGGACCGTCGTATAGCCGTTGGCGCACCCGGCATCCAGCACCCGGTCGCCATCTTTGAGGTATTTGCCAAGAATAACCCCTTCGTGGCGGAGCATGGTTTCATCCACCCAACTGGCGCTTGAGGACAGGCCATATTTGCGGCCCCGGCGTTCCCAATGCTGGCGAATAGCTTCCAGGTCTTCGGGCAAGTCCGAATAACCGGGGCTAACTGGCCGGTGAATGTCGAGCGAACGCCAGAGGTCAGGCTGGCTATATGCGTTAGGGTTGGATTTCGCGCTATCTGTTGGGGTGGCTCCCGCAGGAGACTCTGGTAAAACTTCCGCCGAATCCGCCTGGTAGAAATGGAAATTACTCTCGTTAATACTCATTGCTACGCTCTACTACTGATACCCTTTTGGACTTTATATTTAAGCGACATAAATATAACGCCGGGTGATACTTCCTGGTTCCTGTACTTTATTTAGATTTTTGGTTTGTGAATGAAAAGGTGCTAACTCCACTGATTTGCGATGACCAAAAACCATCGACCGGTAAAAAAACCGTCTACTTTTTAATTATAGCAGATTAAAAGATAAAATGGGTAACAAAAGACGTACTAAGAATTAAGCAGTCCGTAAGACTGAACATATTGTAACAACCTTTCCCGCCCAAAATTCCAAGATTTTGCTAAAAGAATGCAAAGCCTTTGCAAAGTAACTTCGAGTTTTAGTCGATTTGACAATTACTTGCTAAAACCCCTTGACAGGCTGGTTATCCAGTGATATAACTAGTGTAGAAACGACACTATAAAATGAGGTGAGGTAAATGTCACTCTTTAGCTTGAAGGCCGGAAGCATTCCCGGCAAAGACCATCTTTTCCGCCAGGCCAATTGCCAGGACAAATATCGCTGGGCCA
>JAYSYV010000220.1:0-6854 GCA_043727245.1 Chloroflexota bacterium
GAACTGGCGGTAGGCTTTCTGCTTTCGGAAGGGATAATCAGCCAACCGGACCAGGTAGAGGCGATTGTCCGGTCCAAAGACGCGGACGGTTTGCCGGAAGAAAACGTGCTGGATGTAAAAGCTCCAGGGGTAAACCCATTCAACCAGGCTGATTCTAAAGATTCTTCTAAAGATTCTGATGAAGTCAGTTTTGAACGCCGCTTTGTGGTCGCTTCCAGTTGCGGGCTGTGCGGCAAAAATTCTATCGTAGAAGCCTGCCGCCGTTTACCACCCCTGGACCCTACCCAGGCCGCTTTCAGAGTGCGGGCCGAAACTATTTACCAGTTGCCAGGCCGTTTGAGAGACGCTCAGGCCATCTTCGACCAAACCGGCGGGTTGCATGCCGCCGGACTTTTCGAGGCGAAAGGCCAACTTTTACTCTTGCGAGAAGATATTGGCCGTCACAACGCGGTAGATAAAATCATCGGGCGCATGGCCCTGGACCAGACTTTCCCGCTCGACCGCAAAATCTTGCTGGTAAGTGGCCGAACCTCGTTTGAAATAGTCCAGAAAGCCCTGGCCGCTCGTATTCCGGTAGTAGCGGCGGTATCGGCCCCCAGCACCCTGGCCCTGGACCTGGCCGAGGAAGGCGGTATTACCCTGATTGGCTTTCTGCGAAACCGCTCTATGAATGTGTATACCCACCCGGACCGCATCGAGCAATAATAGCTGAGAAAGGCCGATTTTAATTTACAGACTGCTTGATTACGGGCGGCCCGTCATCCACCCAGACCAACAAATCCCCCGGTTGTAGTTTTAACACCCGGCAGACTTTATCCAGCACTTCCAACCCGATGCGGCTGACCCGGCCAGTATACAGGTCGTGGGCGGTATTATAAGCCAGGCCGGTTTTGTCCGAAAAGGCTTTAATATTCAGATTCTGCTGCCGGGCGGCTTCACCTATCCGGTTAACAATTGTCATTTTAAGACCTTTCCTTCATTCCAGGTTAACATAGGTTAGCAGATTAACCTGAAGCGTAAGCTTCTATTTGATATATCTTACCATTATTGTACTATCAGGTACTTAACTAGGTCAATAGTTAAGTAGATATTGATTCTTTAAAAAGAACGGATTATAATAGCTAAACAAGTAGTTAACTAGCGCTATTTAGATAATAGAGATTAATAATAAGCTGGAGTGGGTTAGCCCTATGATAATTTGTAAGACAAAAAATGAAATTGAATTAATGCGCCAGGCCGGGCGCGTAGTGGCAATAGCTATTGAAGAAACCAGCAAGCATATCAAACCGGGTATAACTACCCTGGAACTGGACGAAATAGCCGCTGATACCATCCGGTCGCACGATTGTATTCCAACTTTTAAAGGTCAGTATGGGTTTCCCCGCAATATTTGTATTTCGGTTAATGAAGAGGTAGTCCACGGTATTCCAACCGGCCGAAAATTAAAAGAAGGCGATATTGTCAAACTGGACGTAGGCGCGACCTATAAGGGCTGGGTAGGCGACTCGGCGGCCAGTTTCCCGGTCGGTAAAGTTTCAGCCCAGGCCCAAAAACTGATGGACGTTACCAAAGAGGCCATGCTGCTGGGGATTGACCAGATGCGCCTGGGCCATTATCTGCACGATATTGCCGAGGCCATTCACTCGCACATCGAAAAATTCGGCTTCTCAACCGTCACCGATTATGGCGGACACGGCATCGGGCGCAAGAATCACGAAGACCCCTTTGTGCCGCACAGCCGCCAGAAAACACGGGGGATGCAACTGCGTAAAGGCATGTGCCTGGCCGTAGAGCCCATGATTAATCTTGGCGCTGCCAAAGTCCAGGTAAAAGAAGACAAGTGGACTGTTGTCACCAGTGACGGAAAGCTATCTTCACACTTCGAGCATTCCGCCGCTATTACCGACGGCGATCCGATTATTTTGACCCTGAGATAACGCGGAATTTGACTTTAAGGGTGGCCGAGAGTATATTCTAAAAAATAAATTATAAATATCACAACTGCTCTATTACCTGTGGTACAGTTAGTATTATTTAAAATTTTAAGGAAACAATGAAGTGAGAAGTTTTAACAATCAAAGACCCCTGGAAGTGCAGCGGCCAGTCATCGGCATCAGCGGTGACGTGATGGAAATTCCCACCGGGTCGCGCCATGCTATCCGGGATACTTACGTGTCGGCCATTATTAGCGCCGGGGGTATTCCTTTGTTTATCCCGGCTACCGGCGACCTGACGACTACCTATGCCCTCTATCGTATGGTGGACGGGCTTCTGTTCACAGGTGGGGCTGATATTCATCCATCGGTCTATGGCGAACCACTGGCGGGGACCGAAGTGGAGGGCATTTCCCAGGAGCGCGATACTACCGAGTTGAACCTGGCTGAATGGAGCATGGCCGATGATTTGCCTATTCTGGGCATTTGCCGGGGCCAGCAGCTACTTAACGTGGCTGCCGGTGGAACGCTCTACCAGGATATTCCGACCGATTTACCCCAGAGCAAAGTTGACCACCGGGGCAGCACGCACACCGACGACCGGGGTCTGTATGCCCATAAAGTGGACCTCGAACCGAACTGTGGGCTAGCTGCTATTTTCGGCTCAACCGAAATAATGGTCAATTCGCTACATCACCAGGGTGTCAAGCACCTGGGAACCGGTCTGAAGGTAGTTGCTACGGCCCCGGACGGAATGGCTGAAGCCCTGGAAGGCCCCCAATATCGCTGGTTCTACTCGGTCCAGTGGCATCCCGAAGAACTCTGGCAGAAACAAACGGCTGCTAACAATCTTTTTAAGGCTTTTGTCGAGGCCGCCGCCAGCCATCTTTATGCCCGTCAGGATAGCCCGGTAGCAGTCTAGTCTGGCAATCGCGAAAATAAAAAGGGAGCCTTTGTAGGCTCCTTTTTCGTTTAAGTTTTTGCATATAAAAATCTCTTTAACGCATTCAGCAGAGATACAAAGGGCCGGAAAAGTGGGAAGGCCCGTTTTGGAGGTGCGACCGGTCGAGATGGCCTGGCCGCTAACCTGGCAGATAACCCTGAAAGCGGCGGCTTCTTGAAACCGTTTTGGGAAACTGCCGGTTGAACTGAGAGCGAATAAGTAGCAGGCTCAACATCCAGTTGTTTGGTTCTTGGAGAAATTAAATCTTCCCAGGCCAGCGCCGCTCTCTCAGTTTTGGGACTGGTTAATTCTTCCTCGGTATACACCGGTTCTGCAGTATTTTTACTGTTTGGAGCAATTAAATCTTCCCAGGTAGGCATTGGTGGAGCCATGTCAGCCCGTTGCCGGGAAGTTACCGGCGGAGCCGCTTCCGTTTGCAAAAATTGAGCCGGTGTCTGGTCAGGTTCTTCGTCCGCAAAGGATTGATTTTGGGCCTGGGTTAGTTCAGCTTCAGGAAGCGGCACTTGCTCCAGGGCTGGTTCTGGTTTAGAAAATTGAGCTTGTATCGGGGCAGGTTCAGGTTTGGGAGTATTGAACTGCGCCTGTGGTCGGCCTGGCTCAGCCTGGAAGATTGGACTTTGCACCGGGGCCGGTTCGGCGTTAACCGGTGGAAACAGCGGTTGGACTGGTTTGATTTTAGTTTGTGGAGTGGGCGGTTTGGGCAAGTAAGAACCAAAGTCCGGTATAATTCCTTCAGCTATATTCGGCTCCGGCTCCGGTTCGGGCGTTTTGCGGTCTACTAGACCGGGCAGCTTTTGCATACCTTCAAAGTCCAGCGTGGTAATTGTTTTAAATCGAAAGTTATCGGTACGCTGAACCAAAGCTCTGGAAAGGTCTTCCCAGGCACTGCCCTGCTTGACCACAAAATAAGCTTTTCTCGCTTCGACCAGTTTGGCAACCACAAAATTGTTCTGGGCATCGGTAGAAGCAAATACCAGGTTCACCGGCAGTTTGCGCCGGGCAAGCGCTTCGAGCATGCCAATCAGGCCCACTTCGGTATCGGCGGGCATCATAACATCTGAAATTATTGTCAACCGGGAAAAAAGTGGCGAATTTATGACGAACAAAGCGTGTTTAGGGGACGGAGCCGTATAAATAGCAAATTCGTCCAGGCTCTTCGACTCTGACGGGCCATTATCACCGAGCAGTAACAAACCTGGAGGAGGGACTTCATTACTCTGGGTAAATTTTCCATTTTTATCGCTGTGAAAGACCCGATAAATTTTACCGGCAGCCAGGCAATTTGCCACAATTAACTCAGCCAGGGTGTAGCGGAGCCTGGCGCTATCATCAATAATCAGGATATGATGAAACTGTCGAATAAGGGGCCGAGTAAAAGCTTGAGACATAACCGCAAAAACCTTCCTGCGCTATAGCTAACAGAAAATCTAAACTGAATTAAATTACTTACATACCAGTCTAGTTTAACACGTGAGGAAATAGGATCAAATACGATTATATGTAATTATGGTTACAATTGTTAAGGCTTGCGACTTAATCAAGATTAGACTTAGAAATTGCTTTTCCATTTAAAGGCAGTTATAAAGGCGAATAATATTGACAGGCGTTTTTATATTATCTATACTCAGAATCTGAGCATGTTGCTCAGGTTTAAATATCTTTTAATACCGCTAGAACCTTTCTAAAAATAGAAGGAAGATAAGCCCTATGCAGATTAGCGCTCGTAATCAGTTAAAAGGAACTGTGAAGTCGGTCAAGCTGGGTAATGTAATGGCCGAAGTAGTGGTAGAGTTGAGTAGTGGTGAGGAAATTGTCTCGGCCATTACCCGGACCTCAGCCGAAAGTCTGGACTTAAAGGAAGGCGACCAGGTGGTGGCGATTATCAAGTCAACCGAAGTAATTATCGGTAAGAACAGTTAATAGGCCAGCCGGAAAGTTCGATGAAGCAGCAAAGCCCTGACACTATTTTAAAAGAGGATCAAAACTCCGCCCAATTAAAAGATTTTGCGGCGAATGAGCTGGAAGCGGCTTCTTCAAAACGCCTGGCAGATTACCCACCAGGCCGCATTCGCCGCCGGTTCTCGCCCAATGTTCTGTGGCTGACCCTGGCCGGTATGGCGATGATTTTGTTTTTGGTAGTGCCGCTGCTGGCCCTGGTTTTGCGCTCGGTTTTCAGTGGTTCGCTGGGCCAATTTCTGACCAAGCCTTCGGTGGTGGAAGCCCTGAAACTGAGCCTCATTACTACCGGCTGCACTCTGCTAATTACCGTAGTGCTTGGTACGCCCCTGGCTTACCTGCTGGCACGTTACCACTTTAGGGGCCACCGGGCCATAGATACCTTGCTCGATTTACCGATGGTCTTACCCCCGGCAGTGGCCGGAATTGCTTTGCTGATTACCTTCGGGCGGCGCGGCTGGGTCGGTCAGTGGTTGGACCAGCAATTTGGTATAACTATCGGATTTACAACTGTAGCGGTGGTCCTGGCCCAAATATTTGTAGCCGCGCCCTTCTATATAAAGGCCGCCAAAGCCGGGTTCGAGTCGGTGGATACCAGCCTGGAAACGGTGGCGACCAGCCTGGGGAGCGGCGGCCTGCGTACCTTCCGGCGCGTGACGGTTCCGCTGGCCCTTCCGGCGCTGCTGGGCGGGACGGTTATGACCTGGGCCAGGGCGCTGGGCGAGTTTGGCGCAACGATTATGTTCGCCGGAAATTTCGAGGGCAAGACCCAGACCATGCCTCTGGCGATATACGCTTCCCTGGAAGGGTCGGGCGGGCTGGATGAAGCGGTAACGCTTTCGGTAATCCTGGTGGTAGTGTCTTTCGCCGTACTGATTTTGTTCAAAGTGCTGGCCCGTCTCAGCGCTACAGGCTGGCAGGAAGACCTGATAGCCGTGCCGCCAATCACCCAATCCGAACCATTAAAAGTTAAATAACCCTAAAAGGTTTCCCACCTGTGATACCGCTGCTCGAAATAACTGTTCGCAAACAACTCAAAAATTTCCTGCTCGAAGTAGAACTAAGTCTGACCCCTGAAAACGGCCAGGTGCTGGTCCTCTTTGGTCCCAGTGGCAGCGGCAAAACCATGACTATCAAATGTTTGGCCGGAATTACCGACCCCGCAGCCGGTTATATCTCGATTGGCGGCAAGACGGTTTTTGACAGCCAGCGCAAAATTAATGTGCCGCTGCGCCAGCGGCGGGTCGGTTATTTGCCCCAGAGTTACAGCCTTTTCCCCCATCTAACCGTCACCGAAAACATCGCCTTTGGCCTGTTTGAATGGGACAAGGGCAAAGCCGCCCGGCGTGTAACCGAATTACTAAAACTCATGCAACTGGAAGGACTGGAAAAACGTTATCCGCGCCAGTTATCGGGTGGACAGCAACAGCGGGTCGCCCTGGCCCGCGCATTAGCCCCGGAACCGGCTATTTTGCTGCTGGACGAGCCTTTTTCGGCCCTGGACGCGGCTATCAGGTCCGAATTGCGCCAGAATCTGATGTCACTGAGTCAAAACCTGGCCGTCCCAATCGTCTTTATTACCCACGACCTGGAAGAAGCTTATATGCTAGGGCAACGAATTGCGGTTTACGACCAGGGCCGGATTTTGCAGTACAGCAGCCGCGAGGAAGTTTTTTATCACCCGGCCACTAAGAAGGTCGCCCGCCTGATGGGTATCCATAATTTGTGGGATGGCCGGACCCTGGAAGTAGACTCGGCCCGGCGGCTGGTCCAGGTCCACACAGCCTTTGGTGAACTATTGGTTCAGATGCTACCCGGTCGGCCATTACCGCAACCAGGCCAGCCCGTAACAGTCTGTGTGCGGCCCGAACGCCTGGCCCTGAAACCCGCCGGTAGGGCCACCGAATTGCCTGACAATAAGTTTCCAGTCCGGCTGGCCGGGGAAATGGCGCGAGGTAGCCGCTATACTTTATACGCCAATCTCCTTACCCCACACAGGC
>JAYSYV010000221.1:0-6843 GCA_043727245.1 Chloroflexota bacterium
CCAGCCACCAATATGGTAGTCAGGTCAACTTCAGCCGGCATCACCGAGGATTCGGACGGTAACAGTAACACATCATCGAAAGTCAGACCTTGTGGTACAAATCGGTCATTCAGAGCCATGATTAAAAGAACCTCCTATGCAACAACTTTTTCGCTCTTCCTTATTAATATTTTAACTAAACTTTGCTTAATAATCTCTCAGAAAATTGTCCTCTTTTTGCCAAAAGAGCCTGCCGGACGGACCGGAACAGGCTCTTTTAACAGGGGATTTATTCCAGATAATCTTTTAGTTTCTTGGACCGGCTGGGATGCCGCAGCTTTCGCAGGGCTTTAGCCTCAATCTGGCGGATGCGCTCTCGCGTCACCCCGAACTCTCGCCCCACTTCTTCCAGGGTCCGGCTACGCCCGTCATCCAGGCCAAAGCGCAGTTGCAAGACCCGGCGTTCGCGCTGGGTGAGGCTGTCGAGGACATCTTCGACCTGCTCTTTAAGCAACTGATGGCTGGCCGCGTCGGCTGGGGCCAACGCTTTCTGGTCTTCGATAAAGTCGCCCAGGTGGCTGTCTTCTTCCTCACCGATAGGCGTTTCCAGGGAAACCGGCTCTTGCGAGATTTTTTGAATTTCGCGGACCTTCTCCGGCGGCAAGCCCATTTCACGGGCAATTTCATCGGAAGTGGGGTCACGACCAAGTTCTTGAACGAGGCGGCGGCTGGTCCGAATCAAGCGGTTGATAGTTTCAACCATGTGGACTGGAATACGAATAGTACGAGCCTGGTCGGCGATAGCGCGAGTAATGGCCTGACGAATCCACCATGTGGCGTAGGTCGAGAACTTGTAACCCTTGCGATAATCAAATTTCTCGACTGCCCGGATGAGGCCGATATTGCCTTCCTGAATCAGGTCAAGCAGTGACATACCGCGTCCAATATATTTCTTGGCAACACTTACAACCAGGCGAAGGTTAGCCTCGGTCAAATGGCGGCGGGCCTCTTCATCGCCCTCCTCCATCCGTTTAGCCAGCTTGACTTCCTGAGCAGCCGAGAGCAGAGGCACTCGACCGATTTCCCGCAAGTACATCCGCACCGGGTCATCAATGCTCATACCCTCGAAATCCAGCACCGCATCCAGGTCGGTATCATCTTCGCGGCGTTTACCCGTACGGGCCTCAATGAACTCACGCGACTCTTCTAAAACTTCGATACCCTGTTCCAGCAATTCAGCGTAAACTTCCTCAATCTGCTGGATATTGGCTTCCGGTTCTGGCACGACTTGCAAAATCTGGTCGTGGGTAACGTAACCCTGGGTTTTTCCCCTGATAAGTAGGTCGGCTACGGATGTTAAGGGCTGCCCCGCTACTGCGCCCGAAAGAGAACTATCGACTGGCTCGAAAGCTAAAGGACCGGGTTCCTCGTCATCCAGGTTTAGAGCCTGTTCGAGTTCAATTTCGGCCAGTTCATCTGGCGCGGCCTCCGGTTCAGGCTCCGGGGCATCCTCTTCTTTTTCTTCCACTGGTAAACCGGCCAGCCCTACCGCTGGGGTAAGGTCGTTATCCTCTTCGTAAATGCGTTTGCGCTTAGGATTCGCCATTAGTATTACACTCCCTACAGCCTTCATCACTCATTTTAACAACTACCTTTGCAGGTATTTGGAGTCCCAGTCGGAACTTCAATACAATTTCTTCAGAATTGTTTAGAATTTCTGTGAAACTTTTATGTCCTAACCCGGCGTTTGCATTACTTAATTATAAGTGTTATATTAACGAAGTCCTGGTTCAGTACAAAATATCTAGCTCGTTATCTTATTAACGACCCATCAGTTTGTATAGAAATCTTTGGACCTTAACCTAGTAATACGCTTTTTAAGCCGAAAAAGTTCCGGTTAATTGCTGTGCCATATTAGTTAGCAGCACATAAAGTGCCACAGATCTAACCCAACCTGTTACCTCTTATTAATAACTCCTCTTTCAACGGTCCCGGCTGTCCTTAAATACCATACTTTTAGGAGGGTAGAAAAGTTTGAGCTGGGTCGAAACAGTGCTAATCATTACCCAGAGATGATCGCTATCTGGTAAATTAACTTCCGGGTCTTCCGGGGAAGCCACTTCACTTTCTTCAAGAGCCTGAGTACCCTGTTCGTAGAGCCGCCGGAGATTTACCTCTCTCAAACGGTTTAACTGAAAGCGGGTCGTTTCCTGGATGGAAATTAAATCGGTTATTTCAGGCTCGGCCTGAATATAAGACCGCAAACGCTCCAGGTGCGCCCCCAGTTCAGTGTTCAGCCCTTCTTCCAGTTCGTCCAAACTGGCCGGTCCGGCTTCTACCTGCTTGAGAACTTCAAAGACCAGGCGATTCTCACTGCGGCTAAAATCGGCTGCTTTGACCGGTTCGCCATCGGCTGCCGCAACGGTCAGGGCATCGGAATAATAGCGCAGCAGGAAAGCCAGCAACATATCTTCCAGTTCCAGCGGTTGGGCCGGTTTAACCGGGACCGGTTTGTTCAGCGGCAGATTTTCTTCGGCGGCTTCTTCCTGACCATAGACCACCGGTTCAGGCTCCAATACAAGGTTCGGACGGGACGGTTGCGGGTGAAGCCGGGTCTGGGCTTCCACTTTGGCCGCCCGGCTCAGTTCGCCTCTCAGAAGGTTAACCTCGGTCTTTGTCAGCCGAGCCAGCTTTTGCAGGTAATGCTCGCGCTGAATGCGGTCGTGAACTTCCAGGATAGCCGGGATAAGCTTTTCTACTGCCTCGCTCTTGCCACGGGCCGAGTTAAGGTCAACGCTGCCAGCGACACTGGCAAAATAGTAGTCCACTACCGGCAAGGCCCGCTCAATCAGTTCGCGCCAGGTAGAACCGCCCTGTCTGACCACATCATCCGGGTCTTTCCCGGCGGGCAGGGTAGCAATCCGCACATCGGCATCAAGCTGCTGCTCGAAACGAATCAGGCCGCGAGCGGTCGGAACCGGCACAGTCAGGGTATCAAAACCCTGTTTCAAAACCTCGATGCCTTTAAGGGTCGCCAGTTGTCCGGCGGTATCGGCATCCAGGGCCATGACAATGCGTTTGGTCAGTTTCTTGATTAAACCGATATGCTTCTCGCCCAGGGCCGTACCCAGCGGGGCGACTACGTTGGAGTGACCGTGTTGGTGGCTCATAATCACGTCCAGGTAGCCTTCGACAATCACCACCCGGTCGGCCCGGCGAATACCTTCTTTTGCCAGGTCCAGTCCGTAGAGAGTCGCGCCCTTATCGAACAGAACCGTCTGAGGCGAGTTGAGGTATTTAGGCACATCTTTAGGAGCGCCAGCCAGCACACGTCCACCCAAAGCAATTACTTTACCCTGGCGGTCTCGGATAGGGAAGATAACCCGGCCCCGGAAACGGTCGAAATGGCCGCCCGCGTTTTCACGCTCACCGATCAAGCCAGCCGCCAGCAATTCTTCAACTTTGAAGCCACGGGAAGTTAGATACTTCATAAGATTGTCCCAGCCATCCAGGGCGTAACCCAGGCCGAAACTTTCAATAGAGGCCGCGCTGACCCCACGTTCGTTCAGATAATCGCGGGCGGCGGCTCCTTCGTTGCTCTTTAGAAGCTGGTGCTGGTAATAAGTGACGGCAGCGGTCATGGCCTCGCTCAGGCGTTCGTGTTCCTGGCGGCGGCGAGCGGCTTCGGAGTCCTCGCTAGCCTGGCGTTCGGGCAGTTGCACGCCGGCCCGGCCGGCTAACTGTTCCAGAGCCTCGCCAAAATCCAATCCTTCGGTCTTCATCAGGAAGTTGAAAACGTCGCCACTTTCCTTGCAGCCAAAGCAAAAGTAACTTTCAGAATCCGGCCAGACGTAAAACGACCCGCTTTTTTCGGCATGGAAGGGACATAGACCTTTGAAATTGCGCCCCGACTTTTTAAGACTGACCCGCGAACCGACAACATCTACGATGCTAAGTTTGCGTTTAATCTCTTCAATGTGGTTCGGCACGTAGCCGTTCATCAAATAATTGCCCCTGTTAGACCGGTTAAGCTGTTAAGGCGGTTCCTTTGCTGGCAGAAACAGCAAAGATCATCCGTGTGTGTTAAGATTAAGCTGAGAGTCGGACCTTCTTGCTAAAAGCTCGTATACAACAAGCAGCAGAGATCGTAAAAGCTTCTTAAAATGCTGCCAAGAAGCGCCCGTCGTCTCTGCCGCGCACAACACACTATTTGATTCTAGCTATTCTGACTATAATACTCTTGCCTTATGAGCTATCCCGAAAGCGATGGCCTGTCGTATACCTAATAACTTGAAAGGCTTCGACAGGTAAGCAGAAACGTAGGTTAAGTAGCAAAGTATTGAGCAATCGAATAAAACTCCTGCAAGTTATATCAGACCCTATATTGTACCTTTTTTTTATGGTCTATGGCAAGGGGTTTATCCACCAATTCCATTAATAAATTGTGCATAAGCCTAATTTATACTTATCCGTATTAATTATTTATATTAATAAAATTAATCCTGTTCCTATGATTAACTGGCAAATTTATAGTTTTATGTAAAGTTTAGTTGATAATGAGGCCGATAAACCGTATAATATTAGTTCACAACCGGAGAGACTCACCGGCAGCTAAACCGGCAACCAGGAGATAAGGAAGACAACCTGTGACAGACGAAATTACCCAAGAGGCCACAAAAATTAAAACGGCCCGCACCCGCTACGCCCCCAGTCCCACCGGCAATCCCCATATTGGCAACATTCGGACAGCCATTTTTGCCTATTTATGGGCCAAACATACCGGGGGCCAATTTATCCTGCGTATAGAGGATACCGACCGCAAGCGCCTGGTAGAAGGCTCTTTAGAAAATATCAAGGACTCGCTGCTGTGGTTAGGTCTGGTTTGGGACGAAGGGCCGGATAAAGGAGGTTCCTTTGGGCCGTATGTCCAGTCGGAACGGTTGGACCTTTTTCAGATGGTTGCTAAAAAAATGGTCGGGGATGGCAAAGCTTATTACTGCTATTGCACGCCCGAACGCCTGGATGCCTTAAACAAAGCCAAGCAAGCCGCCAAACAAGCCCCAGGTTACGACCGGCGCTGCCGGACTATCAGCGCAACCGACATTCAGGACGCGCTGGACGAAGGCATCAGGCCGACTATCCGCTTTAAAGTGCCTTTAGATGGAACTACTACCGTCCAGGATTTGGTTGTAAAACCTCTTACAGTCGAGAACGCAACTATCCAGGACGCGGTTCTGGTGAAATCGGATGGCTATCCGACCTACCACCTGGCTCACCTTGTTGACGACCATTATATGAAAATCACTCACGTCATCCGGGGTCAAGAATGGCTACCCAGCGCTCCCCTGCACGTGATGATTTATGAGGCGCTCGGCTGGGAAATACCGGTCCTTATCCATGTTCCGGTCATCCTGAACCCGCCAGGCCAGAAGGGTAAACTGAGCAAGCGGGACAACGCCGTTTCGGTTTCGCAATACCGTGAACTGGGTTATCTGCCGGAAGCTTTGCTAAATTTCCTGGTGATGTTGGGCTGGAGTTATGACGACCATACTGAGTTCTTCAACATGCCAGACCTGATAGAGAAATTTGAAGTCAGCCGCATCCAGCCGACTCCGGCCAAGTTTAACCTGGAAAAACTGGACTGGATTAATGCCCACTATATTAATCACGTGCTGGAAGTAGATGAGTTTGCCCGAAGGTGTCTGCCTTTCCTGGCTGAGGCCGGGGTAATCACCTCGGAAGAAGCCCAGATTCCGGGCGATAGATGGGCTTTTATCCGGTCGGCCTGCGCCCTGGTTAAAGATAAGGTCAAAACGCTGTCCGAAGTATCGTCGGAAATAGATTTTATCTTCCGGCCCGCCAGCACCCTGGAATATCAGGCCAAAGACCTGATTGGCAAAAACGATAGCCCGGTAGCGGCCGCTAAAGTGTTGGAAGAAACGATTAACTATCTCAGAGAGATACCGAACGAAGTTTATAACGACCGGGAAGCTTTACTGGCAGGTTTGAGCGAAATCTCCGAAATTAAGCTGCACCTGACCAACCGGGGTATGATGTTCTGGCCGCCCCGCGTGGCCCTGTCTGGCCGGACAAAATCGCCCGACCTGATGGGCATGATTATCACCCTGGGCCGGGAAGAAACTATCACGCGGTTAGAGCTGGCCCGCCAGAGTCTTTTAAATGTGGCCTAGTTTGCCGAAATAAAAAAGAGGTTCTCCCTGAGAAATTAGTATTTCAGGGGGAACCTCTTTTATTGTATACCCTACAGGCGGTTAAGTTAAGTTTGTAGGTTTGCCAGGGCCGCAAACTCAGCATCGCTAAGCTCGATTTCGGCTCCGTTGATGTTTTCTTCGAGGTGGGCGACCGAACTGGTCCCGGCGATTGGAACCATGTTGGGAGACCGTTTCAGCAACCAGGCCAGGGCGACCTGGGCCGGGGTAGCCTGGTGGTTGTGAGCGATTTCGTCCAGCTTACCACCCGGTTGGGCCAGGTTGCCTGTTGCTAAGGGAAACCACGGAATAAAAGCAATATCCTGCGGTTCGGTGACATCCACCATGTCCTCGGACGAGCGGTTGGTCAGGTTGTAAAGGTTCTGGACCGATACAATAGTCGCGACCTGCTGGGCCTGTTGCAATTGCTCGGCGTTGACATTGGACAGGCCAATGTGGCGGATTTTACCCTGTTTTTGCATCTCGGCCAGTAAACCCAGCGATTCTTCAAGCGGCACTTTCGGGTCGGGCCGGTGAAACTGGTAGAGGTCAATTCGGTCCAGGCGCAACCGTTTGAGGCTGCCTTCCAGGGCTTCTTTCAGGTGTTCGGGGCGGCCATCGGGTGACCACTGATCGGGTCCGGCCCGCAGCAGAC
>JAYSYV010000222.1:0-2199 GCA_043727245.1 Chloroflexota bacterium
GCTATCCCGGTTTTCTATCAGCGCAAGGTCGTAGGTGTGCTGAAAATCTTTTCACCCTACCCCCAGGCTTTCGGGGAGCGCGAAGTAGAAACCCTGCAACTGCTGGAAGGCCAGATTGTCAACGCGCTCAGTCAATCAGCCGAGTTCGAGGCCAAGCAAGCCCTGCTGGACGAACGGACCGCCTCGCTGGCCGCTTTACAGGAAAGTGAAGAACGCTTCAAAAGCGCTTTTTATAATTCAGCGATTGGCGTGACCCTGGTTACACCGGATAACCACTTCTTGCAGGTGAACCCGGCTTTTTGCCGAATGCTTGGTTACACCGAAGAAGAATTGATAGGGAAAACGACCGACGAAGTTTCCCACCCGGACGAACTGGCTCCCGGCAAGATAGTGCGCCAGCAGCTTGTAGAGCGGGAAAAGACGGTTCTGGAACTGGAAAAACGCTACCTGCATAAAACCGGGCAAGTGATCTGGGCCTTGATTAATGCAACCCTTTTCCGCAATGGCGAAGACCAGCCGCTCTATTATATTTGCCAGGTTCAGGATATTACCGCCCGCAAGCAGGCCGAAGAAAACTTAAACCAACTCAATAGCGAGCTGGAACAGCGAGTGCAAGAAAGAACTTCCTTACTCGAAACGGCCATCGAGCAAGCCGAAACTTCGCGCCGTCATTTTGCTTTCCTGGCCGAAGCGACGGCCTTACTGGTCAGTTCTCTGGAATACCGGGATAGTCTGGCCGCTTTAATCCAGATGTCAGTGCCTTACCTGGCCGATTATGGGCTGGTGGAGTTACTGGAAGAAGACCAGGCTCTCTTTCAAACGAGCGCTTCGGACATGGACCCCCTTCACGATCGCTGGCTGTACGATTTTCGCCAGTCTACGCCGCCGGATTTACAGGGCAACAGCCTTTTCGCAGAAGCTTTGCGGACCGGCAAATCTATAATCTATCCCGAAATTTCGGACGTAATTCTGGGCCGCTATACCGCCGACCCTGAACAGCGCAGCCAATTGCAACAGGCCGGTCTTCAGGCCATCCTGGTCGTGCCGGTAGTGGGCCGCGACAAAGCCCTGGGAGCTTTCACCTTTTTGCTGACCAGGCCAGGCCGCCAGTTCTTGCCCGCTGAAATCGCCCTGGCCGAAGACCTGGCCCGGCGGGCGGCGATGGCCGTGGATAACAACCGGCTCTACCGCGAAGCCCAGGAAACGGTTCGGGTTCAGAAAGAACTGGATTATCTCAAAGATTTGTTTGTCTCGATTGCCGGTCACGAATTGCGTACTCCGCTAACGGCTATTCGGGGTTTCGCCCAGATGCTCCAGCGCAACCTGCTTCGCCAGCCCGAACCGCTCGAACCGGATGCCCACCAGGAAGCCATGGTTAAAAATTTGCACTTCCTGGATACCCTTACGCACCAGACCAACCGGATGAACGGCCTGATTGAACAATTGTTAGACTTCTCGCGGATTCAGAGCGGCCAGTTTGAGTTGACCAAGAATGAGCCGGTCAATCTGGTTGAATTGGTTCAGCAGGTAATCGAGCAGCAAAGTACCCTCGAACCCAAACGGACCCTTAGCCTCAATACCGGGGAAAGTCAGGTGATGTGCCGGGGCGACAGTGACCGGCTGGAACAGGTCTTACACAATCTAATTGGTAATGCCTACAAATATAGCCCGGAGGGTGCGCCGGTTAGCGTGAAAGTAAGTACCAGCCCGGAAGGTCAGCCTACCGAGGCTGTAATAACGGTTAAAGACCAGGGGAATGGCATCAGCCTGGAAGACCAGCAGCATATTTTCGACCGCTTCTACCGGGTTCGCAACCGGGATACCGCCAAGACCAGCGGCCTTGGCCTGGGACTTTTCATCAGCCATGAGATTGTCTGGCAGCACCGGGGCCGGATGTGGTTGGAAAGCCAGCCGGGCCAGGGCAGCACTTTCTATATAGCCCTGCCCCTGGCTACGGACGAGCCAAGGCCCGTTTTAAGCTGAAGCTTTTCCTGCGCTAACTCCGGCCAACCCACCACAGCTTGATTAAACTGTTACCCAACCCGGTAACGAGGGTATTGTCATCTGGTGAAAATGTTATCCAGGCCGCCGAAGATTTGGGCTTGAGGGTCAGCAGGGGTTTGCCGGAAGGAATTTCCCACAGCCGGGCGGTTTCGTCCTCCGAGCCACTCGCCAGGGTCTTGCCGTTCGGGCTAAACG
>JAYSYV010000223.1:0-2196 GCA_043727245.1 Chloroflexota bacterium
GCCAGTTCGGCCAGGGCTTCCTCCCGGTCAAGCTCTCTGGCAGAAGGCAGCCATTCTTCAAGCAACACGAAAGTGTGCTGCTTATTGCGATATGGGCCAAAACAAATTAACCCTTCCTGGGCCAACCGTCCTAAAATATGAGGGCCGCGCTGGCCGGTAGGCGGAATATTTCCCTGCGCCAGAATCTGCAACATTTCCGAGCGCGTGAGTTGCTTACCGCCTTGTAAAGCCTGGTTGAAAAGTTCTTTGCTGCGGCCAAAAACCATGTCGTCTAATTCCAGTTCGCGATAGCGTGAGGCCATGCTGGAAATAATGCGCGGCGTGAGCAGTTTAAGCAGCCAGCGGGCATCCGCCGCCGCCACAAAATGAAGCGTGCCACGCATGGGCCAGGTCCGAATAATGGCCCGGTCGGTGACAGCCTGTTCGATAATGGCCGGAGTAGCCTCTTTCGTACGCAGACCCAGCGCCCAGAGCGCACCGGGATAATCCTGGGCCTGGACGGCGCCCAGGTGAGCTACAACCTGGCCCACCTGCGTAAAACTGGCGTGACTAATGCCCTGGTTATAGAGCCGGTAATGTCCAATATCAAAATCTGTCATTAAATTTTCCTGCTTATTTTATTTTCCAGCGCCTGAACATGGCAATAGTTTAGCATCTTTTGGATTTTTTCATATTGCAAAATTGCCTAAAAATAGTTGGCACTTATATATGTCTTGTTAGATATATACTTTGACACGAATATACCAGTTGGGATATAACAACTCTAAGATTATGATTAAAACTCTAAATGCTCTCGCTGAACCAAACCGCTTACATATTATGGAATTCTTGCAAGCTAGGCCTCATTCGGTGGGTGAAATTGTTGACCACCTGGGCCTCCATCAGCCGCAAGTTTCCAAACACCTCCGCGTACTGGTGGAGGCCGGGTTGGTGGAGGTAGAGCGGGATGCCCAGCGGCGTATCTACAAGATACGGCCCCAGCCCTTCCAGGAACTTGATAGCTGGCTGGATTCCTTCCGCTACATCTGGGAGGAGAGATTTGATCGCCTGGACGAGTATCTACAAGAACTCCAGGACAAAACAAAGAAGTAGAACCGTCCGGAATAGCGTCACCTCAAAGTGAGGCCGCTACCGGCAAACTAATTGGGGCGGTTGCCTGGATTCGTAAGGCATTATTTAAGTAAGGAGAATTTTGTAATATGGCTGAAACTATCTTCATCCCGGACCGGGTAAAACGTGAGCTCATCGTGGAGCGGGTCTTTGATGCGCCGCGTGAATTGGTCTGGAAAGCCTGGACGGAACCGGAACGGCTGGCCCACTGGTGGGGGCCACGAGGCTGGGCGACTACGACTTACGAAATGGACGTAAAGCCGGGCGGGGTCTGGTTCTACTGTATGCGCGGGCCGGAAGGCATGGAATCGTGGTGCAAGACCCACTACCAGGAAATTGTCGAACCGGAGCGGCTGGTCTACCTGGATACGTTTTCGGATCCCCAGGGCAACCTGGCCGAAGGTATGCCCCACATCCTGATAACAACCGAATTCACCGAACACAGCGGCAAGACCAAAGTCACCAGCTACACTAAACTCGCTTCGGTCGAAGACCTCGATACGCTCCTCAAAATGGGCGTGAAAAAGGGTCTAATCGAAACCTGGGACCGCCTGGCCGAATACCTGGCAACTACCTAAATCAACGGAACACAGACAACAACATATGCAAGGAGAATTAGCATGAGAAAAGTAGTTTCTGGATTGTTTATATCGCTGGACGGTGTGGCCGAATCGCCCGAAAAATGGCAGTTTGACAACTTCGATAACGACATGATGGCTGAATTGGGGGGATTTCTAACCGAAGCAGATACCGTCCTGCTCGGTCGGGTGACTTATCAGGACTGGGCAGACTACTGGCCTACTTCGACGGATGAGCCATTTGCCAGCTTTATTAACAACACGCCCAAGTATGTTGTCTCAACTACCCTGGACAAGGTTGAGTGGCAAAACTCAACCCTCCTCAAGGGAAACCTCGCCGAAGAAATCACAAACTTGAAACAGCAACCCGGCAAGAATATTGGCGTAACCGGCAGCCCTACCCTGGTTCGCTCCTTGCTCCAAAACGACCTGCTGGATGAGCTTACCCTCATGGTGCATCCTGTGGTAGCGGGTGGCGGGAAACGCCTTTTCAAAGACGGCAGCGACC
>JAYSYV010000224.1:0-2195 GCA_043727245.1 Chloroflexota bacterium
GGGGGCACGCTTGCTCTATCCCAACGGTACTCTTCAGCATGGTGGCGTAATATTAGGTATTGGCGGAGTAGCCGGGCACTCCCACAAATATTTGCCGCCCAATCAACCCGGCTTTTTCAGCCGGGCCTTAGCCATTCAGAATTTCTCAGCAGTTACCGCCGCCTGCCTGATGATAAAAGCGCCTCTCTTTGCCGAACTGGGTGGCTTTGATGAAAAGAACCTGGCAATTGCCTTTAATGACGTAGATTTATGCTTGCGAGTGCGCGAACGGGAGTTAAGAATTGTCTGGACCCCCTATGCCACACTTTATCACTACGAATCACTCAGCCGGGGACAAGAAAATTCACCAAAGAAAATAGCCCGTTTTCAACGTGAAATTCGGTACATGCAACAGCGTTGGTCGCATCTTCTAAGGGATGACCCCTACTATAATCCGAATCTAAGCCTTACCCGGGAGGATTTTTCGCTGGATATGGCTCCACGAGTACCCGAAGATTAGCCAATTTAGCTGCAATAGGCGGTAAATAATGCTGGGAACCAAAGTTACAAACACCACAACTCAAATAAAAACCGGGTTACAAACTCTCTGGCAAAAAAGAGCCTTATTAGATAGTAATTACGGTAAGGCAATAATCCTGATAATTTGCAGCTTGTTGGGAATAATTGTAAATACAGCGCAAGCTAGCTTCATAACCAACGGCCAGAATGTTCCTCTTGATGTGGGCTGGCAAATGGCTTTAGCTTCAACTTTGCAGCAGGGTTACATTCTGGGACGAGATGTTTTCTTCACTTACGGCCCGCTAGCCCAATTAACTCATTGGTCAGCTACGTTATTTACCACGAATCATACTGCTTTTGACAGTTTTAGTTTGATGGTACTGCTACATAGTACTCTCAGTATAATCTCTATGGCCGCTATCTTAATGTTGATTCCCCAGATACGCTGGAAATACACTCTGGTTGTATTTATCACCGCTATTGTGCTACATCTCACCCTGGAAAGCTTTTATTATAGAAGCCTCTTTTTAGTACTGGCCGCTGTGTTTCTGGCCCGGTCGCTGGCAGCCCACACTCAGCGCCGCCGGTTTATCGGGGCAGGTTGCTATGGAGTGCTGGCATTTACGCTACAACTGTGGACATTTGAAATGGGTTTATATGCGATAGTGTCAGCAACAACAGTCCTTGTAATATTAATAGTGTTATCTTGGCGGCAGTTATTCCGAAAAGGCGAAATGTTGGCGGTCAAAGACCTGGCGCTATTGCTGGCAACGATAATCGGAATGTATCTGACCGGAAACCTGTTAATAAGTCTGTTGTTTAAGTTAACCTCGGCGACCTACAAAAATTTATTTGATTACCAGTCGTTCTCCTTCGAGTCTGTACGCGGCTACAATTATACTTTTGGCACTCCCTGGCTTCTCAGTAACATTGGAACCTGGGTTCTGACCCTGGTGATAATTTATTCGATCTGGTTGGTAATCCGGTATTGTAAAAAGTTACCTTCTCCAGAAGCTTACCTGTTATTTAGCCTCTTGATATTCAGCCTATTTGAACTTAAAAGCGCGACTTTACGCAGTGACCTGGGCCATATCGGTTATGCCTGTATACCGGTGTTATTGTTGTTTTTGCTATTGGGCCAGGACTGGTTAAAAACCGGCCAAAATATTAAACTAGCCTGGGCCGGTTTATTAATCGCCCTGATTATGACATGGCCCCTTGCCAACCTGGATAGTTTTAAGGTTATAGGGCAAGTATTTGATGGCAGAATTTCAGTAAGCCTCAAAGTCAAGCAAAGCCTGGAACAAAATACCCCGGTCGAGAATATCTTACCACAAGGCATCTTAGCCGCCTCCGACCCTAATAAAGCTATACTTACATTTCCCTACGAATATTATTATGGTCTGGGCTTTAACAAAAAAATAGTGGCGCCATTTCTACAATCCTATTCCGCACATACGCTTAACTTACAACAATATTACATAGACACCCTGGCCCTGAATAAACCTGATTTAGAAATAATGTATGGGTTGGACAGGGTGGTTTCGGCCGATATAGATGGGGTCCAGAATGTTACCCGTTTACCCCGTATTTTTGAGTACATTTATAAAAACTTCGAGCTAAAGACGCGAGATTTATTTGGCAAAGGTTATATGTTGCTGAAAGCTCGCCCAGAACGCCAGGATATGACTGGTGCG
>JAYSYV010000225.1:0-6819 GCA_043727245.1 Chloroflexota bacterium
GGCACGAAGGAAAAGACCACGTGATCGTCCGGCTTTAAATCGCGCACACCCGGCCCTATTTCGCGCACAATTCCGCTGGCTTCGTGGCCCAGTATGACCGGCAGCGGGCCAGGCGCTTTCAGGTGGCGTGGTAGGGGCCGGGCAATCGTCCCATTGATGGTCGAAAGGTCTGAATGGCATAGTCCAGCCCCGACAATTTCGACCAGTACTTCTCCTTCGCCCGGCCCGTCCAGTTCGATTTCCTCGATTACTAACGGCAGCGAATCGGCATAAGGCCGGGGTTTTTCGGTGTCATACATCACAGCGGCGCGGGTCAACATTGCTTATCTCCCGGTTAACTGGCTATTTTCTGACTACTGACCACTGTATCAGGTATATCTTTATGATAATTTTGGATTAGAAATAATGAAAGCAGCCCACTCAGAAAAGTAAGGGCGGCGCAGATTAATATAACCCAGTGGAAGGCGGTTGTATAGGCGGCGGCGTTTAGCACAGCCAGGTCGGGCGGTAAACCCTGCGAATTGCCCGACCCGTTAGCGGCTTTAGCGACCACTTGCAACAGGTTAGCTTTGTCCAGTGGCAAGTTGCGCGATACATCGGCCAGATTGTTGGCAAAAAGCTGGGACATCAGGATGCCCAGCCCGGCAATAGCCAGCAAAGCGGCGATGCGTGATACCACATTATTTATGGCCGAGGCTACCCCGGAATTCTGCGACGGCACTGATGCCATAACCGTCCCGGTCAGGGGTGCGACGGTTGCCGCCAGGCCCAGGCCCATTATAAAGGCGGCTGGCACACAAATTAAGAAAATGTTTGAATCAGGATTTAATAAAAGAAAAAGCAAAAGTCCGGCGGCATAAATCATTGGCCCGACCGTCATAAAAAGCCTCGCTCCATAATGTCCAGCCCACTTACCCATTCGAGGAGAGAGAAACAACATCATAATCGAAGTTGGTAGCAGCACTACGCCGCTTATCAGGGCCGATTGCTGCATTATATTCTGGACATAGAGCGGGAAAAAGAAGCCCCCACCGTAAAGGGCAAAATAGACACCCAGCGTTACGATGTTAACCGCGCTAAAGTTGTGCGACTTGAAAAGGGTCAGGGGCATCATGGGGTGTTTCGATTTTAACTCGACCAGTATAAAAAGCCCACAGGCCGCCAGACCGCCAATCAGGCCGACCAGTACCAGCCAGTTATCCCAACCCTGGGTTGGGCCTTCAATCAAGGCATAGACCGTTCCGCCCAGCCCGATTATGCCCAGGGTTGCGCCCGCCCAATCAAGTTTCTTGACGACTCCTTCATCCAGGCTTTCCGGCACATAGCGTAAGAGCCAGAACACTCCGGCGATAACCACTACATTTATCAAAAAGACCCAGCGCCAGGAAAAGTTATCCACCAGCCAGCCTCCTAAAAAAGGGCCAATCAGCGAGGTAATACCGCTCCACCCGGCCCAGGTGCCGATAGCTTTGCCCCGCTCTTCCGGCTCGGTGAAAGTAGCCGTGATAATTGCCAGGGAGCCTGGAACTAAAAATGCTCCGCCTACGCCCTGTAGCAGCCGGGCCAGCACCAGCCAGATGGGACCGGGAGCCAGCCCACAGGCGACTGAGCTTGCTCCAAATATTACCAACCCGACCATCATGGCCTTTTTCCGGCCATACTGGTCGCCTAGCGACCCGCCCACAATCAGGAAAGCGGCCAGGGTCAGGATATAGCCGTCTACAATCCACTGTAGCCCCGACAGGCCCATTTTCAGGTCGCGGTCAATCGCAGGTAAGGCCACATTAACTACCGTGCTATCCAGGAAAACAATTCCGGAAGCCAAAATCATGGCGATAAGGGTATATCGCCGGGCGGTTTGTGTCATATTATCCTAATATATTCAGGCCGAAGATACCCAATATTTGAATTAAAACATATGAGATTGACAGAAAACTGACAAGCCCGGCCAGTCCGTAAGCCAGGATATTATAGAACAAAGAGTTAGTATATTTCCCCATTAACTCTTTGTCATTTATGAGTTTGAGAATGGAGAAAAGAATAATCGGCAGGATAAGGCCGTTGACTAGGTAGAGGACTACCAGGATGTTTACCACCGGCAGACCGGGAATCATCGCGATAATTACGGCGGTGACAATCAGGAAGGTAAACATACCCCAGAACGTCGGGGCTTCTTTGAGGCTTTTGTTGACCCCGTTTTCCAGGCCCAACGCCTCGGTGACGGAATAGCAGGTCGTCAGTGGCAGAACTCCCGCCGCCAGGAAAGAGGCTCCCAGCAAACCCAGCCCAAAAATATATTTGGCGAATTCACCCAGGAAAGGCGTAAGAGCCTGGGCTGCGTCAACCGCGGAGTCGAGCGGCCTGCCCTGCCCGCCGGTAGCCGGAAAGATGGTCGCCCCGGTTGCTACCACGATAAAATAGGCGATGCCGATAGAAAAGGCCGAGCCGACATAGACATCTAAACGCTGGTATTTGTAGTCGCGCATGGTCACACCTCGCTCTACCACGGCGCTCTGGATGTAGATTTGCATGTAGGGGCTGATGGTAGTACCGACCGCCGCAATCAGGGTAGTCAGAAAGAGGCCGTTGAACTGAAAGCTTGGCACTAAAGTGCTGGTTACAACCTGCCCCAGATTGGGTTTAGCCATAAAAGCGGCGATAATATAGGCGAAAAAGGTTATGGTAAGGGCCAGGAAAACTTTCTCTACACGGGCATAAGAGCCACGGGCGATTAAAAACCAGACCAGTACCCCCGCGACTGGCGCACTTATCCAGGAAGGCACGCCAAAAATGCTCATGGCGGCGGCGATACCGATAAATTCCGAAACGATTACGCCTCCGTTCGCCACCAGAAAGGCCAGCATGACAAAAGTGGTTAACCTGATAGAGAAATTCTCGCGGATTAAATCGCTCAAGCCTTTGCCGGTTTTGGCTCCCATGCGGGCGCACATTTCCTGGACTACGCCTACGCCAATACCAACTATTACCATTACCCAGAGCATCTGGAAACCGAACAGCGAACCCATCGAGCTATATGTCGCGATACCACCGGCATCATTTCCGGCGTTGGCTGCAATCAAGCCCGGCCCCAGGATACTCAGATAAAAGAGAAAGCCGCGCCGCTTGCGAGGCCGTTTCACAGGTGGGGCTTCTTCTGCCACCGGGCCAAGTCTTTCTAATGCTTCGGAATTATCTTCGTTTAATATTTTGTCCGCCACAGATTACCCCTGTTTTTAGGATGCCACTATTTTTGGGTTAATTAAGTACTATGAGTTTAATTTCTAGTTCCTACACTGGAATGGTTGCCGTGAAACCGGAAAATCTTGGGTATGCGGCGGCGCAAATCTTCTGGCAAAATCAGGTCCAGAGCGTCGTCAAAAGTAATAATGCCCTGGATTTCTCCCAGTTTATTCAGCACCGGCAAGGCTCGGAAGCCGTATTCAGACAGCACCGCCGCTGCTTCTTCGGCGGGTGAGTCGGTCTGGACACTCACAAAGTCCCGAATCATCAACTCGCTGAGGGGAGTGCTGCGTGGCTGGCAGAAAACAATATCGCGTAAAGTTGCTACCCCCCGTAGGGTTTCGGTTCCAGGTTCTATCACATAGATATAGTCGGCAAATTCGGGTTGTTCTTCCAGCGCCCGTATGCGCTGCAAGGTTTCCGCCGCACCCAGGTTTTGGGGCAGCATCAAAAAATCGTTGGTCATCATACCGCCTGCCGAATCCTCTTCATAGGCCAGGAGTTCGCGGACTTCTTCCGACTCCTCATCTTCCATCAGTTCCAGCAAGGTCTGGGCTTTGGCTTCATCCAGGTCGGCGATAACATCGGCGGCATCATCGGGCTGCATTTCCTCCAGGATGTCGGCGGCCCGTTCCTCGTTCAAACCTTCCAGAATATCGGCGGCATCGTCGGGGTCCATCTCCTCCAGGGTATCGGCGGCTGTTTCATCATCCAGGGAGTTAACAATTTCGGCTCCTTGCACATAGGATAATTCATCCAGCAGGCGGGCAATATCTGCCGGGTGCAACTTGGCTAACCGTTCGTGCGAAACGCTCAACTGGACAGCGGGGGCGCTGCTGGCGAAATACTGGACATCAGCCCAATCGAGTAAGTCCTGGCTGCGAGAAATAGCCCGCGCACCGGGAGCTTTGGGGCCGGGCAACACTCGCCGCAAGATAGCCTGAAAAGAAATGTCCACTCCCACCAGCAGAAGTATCTGTTCATGGGGCAATTGCCTGACCGCCAGGGCCAGGTCGTTGACCCGGATAACCCGGCGGCCTTCTACGTCCACCAGTTGTTTATCCAGTACATCTTTACCCAGCAGGATTTCGCCATTGCGGCGCTCGAAGCGTTCCAGGCTCAACAAAGCCGAATATAGCTTGATGCCTTTTTCGTCAAAAGACTCCACCTGGCTGGCCGGAATCCAGAAATTTCGCCTGTTGGTCTGAGCCAGCAGCCCGGCCAGCGGCGGATATTTTTCTTCGCTCTTGCCTGCTTCCGGGTTGATACGGACAATCAGGTCTTTGAGTATAGCAACTTGTTCGCCGTGTCTATCCAGGACAGGTTTGGAGGCAAGAGTGCTGTAATAAAGGAGGGCCATAATTAACCTGCTTCCGTTAGTTTATTTGGCTCAGGAAGACACCCCATAAAAGATTTCAAGCCTACCTGACACCTGGGAGAAACCCCGGTTAGTCATGGGCCGGAAATAGTTTACAGTAGAATAAGCTTTATTTAAGGAGCCGCCAGTTGGCAGACCTTAAATTAAAGGACAAGTGCCTAAAAGGTAAGATAGATGCGGGAAGCGAAGTTAATCGAGGCAGTCAGCGGAAAAGTAACATTTCACCCGGTGATGGGCTTGTTGTGAAGTGAGAAATACTCTTGAAAAGGCGTATTTCAATCCGGCTGGCTGATTTTCCTGGGAAATAGCTTGCTTCCCAAACTACTGTCAATACCCATAGGGAGTTTGACCTTTCACTACGCCGGCACAAACGGCCGAACGGTTTACTCACGTTCGGTGGTTGGGTTTATTTCTAGTTTACTCTCGAAATCTTACCCGGTGCTAATGCGGCAATTTAATTACGACCAACTAGATTCTAACACTCTGAACTCAAAAGTCAACCTTACAGTACGCTCAAATAGGGACCTAATTTTTGGGATAAAAAAAGACCCCCGCTCGGGACGGAGGTCTATGGCTATGGATATTAATGGTTGAAGAAACAGATGAAAATTACAGTATTGGGTTAATGCTTCTATAAATTTAAGACCGAATATGTTATTAGTATTAAATTTATACTATGAGTATAACTCAACTCTGGTACTAGACCATAGCCTGATTTTCCTAGTACCTCAAGAACTGGCTTTAGTGCAACGCAAGCTCGAATCACTGGGAAAATACTCTCCGTGCAGTAGTTTTGTGGCTAAATTAGTACTATTAGACTAGTACTTTACCAGGGTTTCCACAACTAAAAAAAGTTATACATATAGTACTGTACCAGAAAGCTTTTTAACTTTTCTGGTTTTTGCCAATGGTTTTGGAAGGTAGTTAATGAATTTATAAATTATAGCCTGGTATTGTTATCTTGAATAGGCAATTTATTCAGTAGTTAAAAGTCCTTGCCCGAGCAAGGTCTTGATATAATTAAAAAAGTTTGAGCGTTAGAAAGCAGCCCGGTTGGATTAACGCGGGATAACTTTGAACAAAATCTTGTTTTTGACCAGCATCCACAGAATCAGGACACCCGCTATATGTCCCACCGTATGGAAGAGAGGCGAAAGTGTATCGTAATCTGGGATATTGAAGAACAATGAAACTACAAAGCCGTGCAGGATGTAAACATAAAGCGAGTTCTGACCCAGTGGGCTAAGCAGCCAACCCAGCGAAAGTCGCAACGGTTCCCAGCAGTAAGTCAGCAGCAGGTAGAAAACCAGGAAGAAAACTATAAAGGTAAACATCCGACCTGGGCGCAAAGCCAGTTTGTCAAAAGCCCAGTGAAAAGCCCATGCCAGGTCGGCGTTATCTTCAAAAGCGCCGTTGTAAATCCAGGCCACTCCAAAGCTTAGTAAGGCCAGGAAGGTTACACCTAAAGGTAGATATAGTTTCCATTTGGCGAACCGGCTAAAGAACACTTTAATATTTTCGCGGTGAAAACCGATTACCAGGGCATTGATGAACAACGCTTGCCAGGCGAAAATCGGGAAGGTTCCCAGGGTAGGGCTGAAATCCTGGGGCGTAATCTGATAGCCCAGCCAGAAAGCCCAGGAAAGTCCCAGCACCCATTTGGTTTTTTTATGGACCAGGGCGTAGAAGACTACCGGGGCTATAGCCAGCAGAATAGCGTAAGTTGCCAGCAAGTCGGACCAACCAAAACTTTGTTGTAATGTTACCATTTTAACTACTAAATCGAGCGTAAAGGCCGGAGGGGCCGGTACTGCTTCACCCCTTGTATGAACGGGCGTAAAGTAGGCAATTGCCAGGTAAGCCAGTGCTACCAGGATATTCCACAGGTATAGCGTCCAGGCCCGGTGCAGAATTTTAGTAGTGGAAACTTGCAAGCCTTCTTTAATTATACGGGGACCGTAAACCAGGCCCAGAACCAGGCCCGAAATAAAGATGAAGCCTTCTGCGGCAGAAATTAAGAAGTAGCCACCGCCGGTTATGAACATAGTATAAGCAGGAAAATAACCGATGTGGTTGGCTATAATGATGAAAAGACAAAGACCGCGTAAAAAATCTAAACGAATATCACGGTTGCCTTCCTGTTGGTATATCCAGGTACGAGGCCAGGATAATGTTAAGCCGTTACTTGTTTTAATGTCGGA
>JAYSYV010000226.1:0-6818 GCA_043727245.1 Chloroflexota bacterium
CATGACTTTGTTATCTTCAACGTAAACAAGGTCGGCTAAACCATCGCCATCCACGTCACCAATCAAGATTCGTTTTGGGTCATACCCATAAGGAAAGGCCGGGCAGTGAGCCATCTGGATTCGCTTGCCCCAGTTGCCATAGCCCAGGTTCGGCCAATATTCTATATTACGGTCGTACACCAGGGCGATGTCTTGCAACCCATCCCCCGACATATCGGCCCATTTAACGCGTGGGTCAGAGAAATTGACGTTCGGGAAAACGTCGAGGGCTTTGCGCTCAACTCTCCGGCTGTTACCGGGAGTCCAACCTTTTTGTCGGTGGTTAAAGAAACACTCGAAACGTGTACCTGAGCGAATGGCATCGGTCACTCCATCGCCGTCCAGGTCAACCAGTTTTACCTCCGGGTCTTTCAAACTGAAGCTAGGAGCGAACTGATAGGGCTGGAAAGAACGGCGGTCCCACTGGCTCTCGAAACAGAGGGGGAAGTATCCGGCCATACCTTCTTTCGTAACCAACAAGTCAATGCGAGCGTCGCCATCGGCATCAATCAGCTGAATACCAGGATCGGCCAGGGTGAGTCCGGTGGGCACTGCGCTTATCCGGCGAGGCAAATCAAACTTGCCGCCACCCAGGTTGCTCCAATACCGGGTCGTGCCGTTCATCTCTAACAAGTCAGGCAGACCGTCGCCGGTCAGGTCGGCCAGTTCGTACTCAGAGCGGCCAAGTGAGCCGGAAGGCATCGTGCCGCCGGTAATAGGCAGAAATTTCCGCTGCTGGGCTTTGGGTTCAAAGGTCGTATAGCCAAATTTTAGGGGTGGAAGACCGTTACCTTCATCCGGTTTTCCATCATCACCGTATCCCACAACCTGGACCTGGTGCAATAAAGAAGTGCCATTCATTCTGTCTCGCTCATAATGTAGCTGGTAAGTACGCACTTTGTAATCTTGATTTGCGTGCGTCTCAATGGTAATTTCGCGACAGCGTTGAGATGTGCAAATTTCAAAACCAGCCCGGTACTCTGAGGAGGTATCCGGCCGGTCTTCGTAGGTAAACGTTACGGTAACGAGAAACTGAGGCTGACCCGCTTTATCAGTGTAATTTGTATAACAAATCTGGTTTAGCAGCGGTTGATTCCATTGATGCGCCCCTTTATTACCACTATCAGCCAGGTACGAGTATTCGATCCAATTACCAAAGGTATCAACAGTGCGGCTCAGTTTCCAGGCAAAGACATCCTGAGAAAGGCCAGGCTTCAAGAGGGCTGCCTTATCAACATCGTTGGGGTACTGGCGGAACTTCTCTGGAGTACCATAATAGCTGATCAAGCCGTCCTTACTGCAAACTTGCCAGTAATCTTCTACCCGGTAATTTTGACCGGAGGCAGGTTTATGCACGATATAATAGTGGTCTATATGGGCGAACAGTCCTTCCGTGCGAGGGCGGTAACTGGTACGAGTTTTTAGCTCCGCCGATAGTTTGGTCTTCTCTACCGCAACCGCCACCAAATCTTCCGCCCCAGAGAGTACAAATGTGTCTGAATTATCATTGTACCTGGGAATTCCCTGGGACGTTTTCCGATTGACTCCTGGCATGCTTATATTCCAGCCCAAACCAAAGTACCCGTTTCCGTTTCCCGTACTATAGGCGAGGTTAAGGTGAGGTTGGAAACCGTTACGACCGGGCGGCAGAGCGATGGGGAAGCTGAAATTTCCGGTGCCGGTATGCAAGTCAGGGGAAAAGGTTTCACCAATACCCTGCAAGGCTCCACCACCTTTTGGAATTGAAATTATTTGGCTCGAAACGCCTGACTTATTGCTCATATAACGAAACCCCCGCCAGATATAAGGAGTGGTTGAGGTGGTTCAAGCTCCAAAATATAACCAGGCCAGCTCTATCTCCTGCCGTTTTTGGAAATAAATGCTGGAACTAATACATAATGTAACCTGAAAATTAAAATCGAAAACGTTTGATTAAATTACAGTATAGACTATGTTTCCAGATAAGCAACGTTTGTTATTAATAAATTAATAAACAATATCGGTAAGGCATTACCAAAGTAAAGAAACTAAAGGTTGTGTTGCAAAATTTGTAAGGGGCTTGAAATGGGGCCTTTTAAGTTAGCGGTTGAGTATGATGAGTTGCTGAGGCAGTGTCAGATACAGAACCTCGCTAAACCGAGAATTAGGACATAGCGTCTTTAATGTATCTCGCCTTTAAACACATGCGCTTAATCTGACATAATTGACTACCTCACAGTCTTCAAACGGCGGATAAATTGATCTAAGGTAGTAAGCCCTTCCATTGTGATGTTTGGTTGAGTGAACATGGTTTTGCGGCGCCAGACCGCTCCCTGGTCTACTGTTAACCCGATATCAAACCCGGTGGCTTTAAGCAGGATTTGAATTTTATCGTTATAGAGGCCATATGGATAAGCAAAAGATCGCACCTGGTGGCCTAACAACTTTTCCAGGTCCTGTTTGTTGCCTTCAATTTCAAGTTTAGGATTGGCAACTTTAGTCAGCATGGCATGGGTCCGGGTATGGGCCGCTATTTCAAAGCCTCTTTTTTCCAGCTTTACAAAGTCCTGCCCGTACAAATAAGGTCCAGGTGCAGCAGTCATTACAAAGAAGGTAGCTGTCATACCTCTTTTTTGCATTTCGTCAGCCGCGAAGACCTGACTTTTCCAGCCGTCATCAAACCGCAAAATAACCGGGCTTGGTGGTAGTGGTTCCCCGTTTTGCAGAAAATCGGCCACCTGTCCCACTGTCACCGGGTTGTAATTATTTGCCTGCAGCCAGTCCAGCACCTGGACAAAAAATTCCGGGCTGTTGGAGAAGGGGTCTTCCGGAGTATTGCGAATTTGGTGAAACATTAAAGAAGGCATGTAAATTTCTTCGTGAGCTGCCACCTTGGGAAGGGTCGCCAGGTCTTTATCCTGGCAGCTACCCTGGTAAGGAGGTGGGTTTGGGTTTGCAGTCAGGCCATTATAACGCCACTGGAAATAGTGTTGGCCCAGGTTATTCATTTCTAACTTGTAAGGTTCGGGATTAGAAGGAGTATAGGTTAGGATCCGGCGCTCAAAAACCTGCACCAAAACTTCTTTCTCCTGGCGGCCAACCAGGGTCTTAATCCAGTAAGGTTCGCTAAGAGGCAGTCCGAGCGTTTGGGTGGCTAGGCTTGCCGGGAACAATTTGTCGCGGATGTAGCGGGTATTGTTCCACCAGACCCGGCCGAATAAATTCTGGTAATTCTCAAAAACATCGGCCACATTATGGCCCCAGGCCGGGTCATAGGAGGCCAGGGTTATTTTCGTCGGCGGATTACTAAGAATGGTGACGGTTCCCTGGCCGTCAAGGGCTTCGGTTACCGTTTGGTTTAACTTCCCAGGCACCGAATTTTCGCCAGGAACCAGGCTGATAACTTTACGCAGGCTAGAGTAAGTAGGGGCAGGGTTATTACTGACCGTATCACCCACAATTGGCATTTGACTAGGTAGGTGATTTTCAAAGGCACTATTGCCCAGTTGGATTTGGCCGGTAATCATTTCTTTGGTTAAAAGGCCCCCGCTTACCTTATTACCGTTAGCGTTTAGACCCTTTTCCAGTTCCATTCGCCCTTTGTCAAAGTATTGAACCAGCCGTTTAGCACCTGTTGCATCCTGGTAAGGTTCTTCAAAGGTTCCGAAAGAATTTGGTCCCCACACAAAGCTCCGTTCTGCGGGTCCGATTTCACTAAGCAGCCGGTCGCTATATTCCCAGAGTTGCCGGAACTCACACTTAGCAAAGTTATTGGGGCTAATTGCTTGGCCGGAAGGCAAAGGAAATACGCCAATCGTAGGCGTAGGGGGAAAGGTCACCACCACTGTGATGGTAGGAGGAGGAAGTGGGGTAGGAGGAAGTGAGGTCGGTTCCTCACTGCAGGCCCCAATTAAAAATAAGAAAATTGCTACAAAAACAAATGGCTCTATTCGTTTGAGCTTCGTTAAATTAGTCATCAATCTGGTATTCGTGAAGGATTATTAAAAGCACTTTAAGCAATGATTGTATTTATTATGGGTTAATTCCCTGGATTTGTCAAAAGGTAAGGTCAACGGTAATTGTAAATATCTTTACGTTGAGCATACCTGGGTTCTACCTAACTTTTAGTGATAAAGTGTCAATATATAATGGCGTAGCAAAATCGGACAATCGGTAAGGATAGTTCAAGGTGTATACTGACAAATATGACTACACCCAGAAAGGAATATTCGCCGACTTTTAAGGCCCAAATTGTCCAGTAACTCCTCAAAGAGCAGCAAACCCTGAGCCAGATTGCATCAAAACAATGACTCTATGCCAGCCAGTTACGACGCTGGAGGGAAGCAGCTCTAACGGCAATTCACTCCAATTTCGCGGATAAAGTCCAATTTCAAAAGCACCTGGCAGCTATCAGTCAGCAGCACGACAAAGCAAAAGAAAAACTTTACGCCGAAATTGGTAAGCTGACTACCCAGCTTAACTGGTTGAAAGGAAAAGCTGAAAGTGTCGGTATCTCGACCGAACCCGATGAGCCTGGTCGAACGAAAAGAAAGTGAACTGGCCCTATCAGTTGAGGCAATCCCGTTTGTTGTGTAACGGTTTTTGAGTAGGAAAAGAGGAGAGAAAGAGGCAATAATAATTTATTCAAAGTTTTGTCTTTCATCGTAATACTAGCGTAATAACCTCTTAATACCTTAACCGTATACTATGAAGTGATTAAGCGTTTATACCTGGCATTATAGTTATAATCAGGTTCCGAACGATAATGGCAAACCTAACGTAAGTTGGGGGCGCAAAGCCAACAGGTCCTCGCAAGGGTTGCGAGGATGGCTGGGTTGCCGATTCAGTGAAACGACGTATTCTGAGGATAGAGCCGGTCCCCAAAGAGCCGGATTTTCTTACTGGTTCCCCATAACTCTCTCCAACCAAGCAAACTTATCGCAAGATGGGGGCGCAAAGACACGGGTCCTTTCCATAACGGTGGTAAGGATAGCCGGGTTGCCAGCTCAGTAATAAGTACATATAGGCTTAGGGATTTCTGCAACTTCAACTACAAAGCGAGGTAGAGGGTTCCTGAAAGCAATTCACTGAGGTGATTATTTTGATATATCATCAACAATTAATAAACTCCAGCTCTAAAGCCATGAACAAGCTTTGGACAACCATGATAGTCATCATGCTGTTGGTGCTGCTTTTGCCTTCTATGGGTAAGGCATATTCTGTTATCAACGCTCAACCGCTCTTGCTGGATATGGCAGCCCAACAACCGGATAAACAGGTCAGCGTTATTGTACAGAAAACTGGCAAAGACAACAGTGTCGAACAGGCCATTCAAAATATGGGCGGCGTTGTTACCAAAGATTTACACATTATTAACGGTTTTGCCGCCCAACTGCTTGCCCGCCAGATTCCCAGCTTGAGCGAACTAAGTGGAATTAGATTTATCTCGCTTGACGCGCCCGCCGAAAGTTCTGCTACAACCTGCACAGGTTGTGTTGACATCGATAGCTTGATATCCAACTATAATAAGGAAATTAACGCCGATAAAGTCTGGAACAAGTCTGTTAACGGAGTTCAGATGCCCTGGCTGCAGGGACAAGGCGTCACGGTAGCCGTTGTCGATAGTGGCATTCAGACTCAAAATGACTTTAAGAGTACCGTTACCAATAAGCCTAGAATACTGAAGGAAGTCAGTATGCTAAAGAACGTTACCCCAAACGGAGATGCCTACGGCCACGGAACCCATGTCGCCGGCATTATTGGAGGAAGCGGTATCAATTCAAAGGGCGGCTATGTAGGTATTGCACCTCAGGTTAACCTGGTCAGCGTTAAGGTCAGCTCTGAAACCGGAGCGGTTTCAGCTTCAGATGTGATAAGCGGTCTGCAATGGGTCAACGACAACAGAATTAACTATAACATCAAGGTAGTTAACCTTTCCCTCAACAGTGTCGCCTCCTCATCCTATAACTATGACCCCCTCAATGCTGCGGCCGAAATACTCTGGTTTAACAAAGTAGTGGTCGTAGTCTCAGCCGGTAACAATGGCACTGCTAACCTTTATGCTCCCGCCAATGACCCGTTTGTAATCACGGTTGGGGCGGTTGACGATAATACTACCCTTGATCGCAACGATGACAAAATTGCTTCTTTTTCGGCCTGGGGTAATGACGAAACAGGTCAGATGAAACCAGACCTGGTAGCGCCTGCTCGCAAAACAGTTAGTGTGCTAGCAAGTGGCGGAGAAACCCTATCTAAACTGCATCCAAACTACCGGTTAAGTAGTGGGTTGTCCGGGGCATATTTCATTATGAGCGGCACTTCTATGGCTGCTCCGGTGGTGAGCGGTGCAGTGGCCTTGCTATTGCAGTCCGAACCAAACCTGACCCCTGATCAAGTCAAGTACCGGCTCAAAGCTACCGCTTTGCAAAACACAGCCCGTGGGGAATGGGATACAAGAACTGGTTGGAGCGGCTTTGATCCGCTCAAAGCTGGTGCCGGTTATCTGGACATTCAGGCCGCTATAGCCCAGAAGAGTATTACCGGTTCGGCTAATAACGGATTGCCTGCCAGCAAGCTTCTATGGAGCGGAAATACTCCGTTAAACTGGTCCTCGGTCAACTGGAGCAGTGTGAACTGGTCTTCGGTCAACTGGAGCAGTGTGAACTGGTCTTCAGTCAACTGGAGTAGCGTGAATTGGTCCTCAGTCAACTGGAGTAGTGACTTCTGGGATGACTAAATCAGCAAGTCAGTCATAGTGTGGACTGGCTTAGAGGTTTGTCGCAAATGGGTCGTAACGGTTA
>JAYSYV010000227.1:0-2183 GCA_043727245.1 Chloroflexota bacterium
GGGTTCACACCTCCTGTTCTTTAACCACATAATGGGAAAATCCTGATGTTCTGTAGACTTCATTTAGCTTACCTCCTTCCCCTTCAATCATTCCTACTACTTCGATATCCCCCAACCCTGCTCCCTGTAGCATCCAACAATGCACTCTTATCTCCCTGGTCTTCCCGTTGGTTTTGTAGACTGCGAAGGTCGGTATCGTACAGGCTGTAATGTTCATCTTCTTTTTGCCCCTCTTTCTTTATTTATTTATAGAACAAGTGTTTTGGTACAGGTACAAGTTCGGTACAAATCGGTACAATTGTACCGGGTAATTAGGTACAGTTCGGTACACACACTCTATAGAGTGTACCAATTGTACCAAACTTGTACCTGGTTTTAGACCGAAATTAAGAATTAATATTCTAAAATCTCTCCGGGGTCAAAACCGATGGTTTGCAGCCCTTCGTTGGTGATTTTGTAGGGGCTTCTCTCACCGCCCTGGACCCAGAAAGCTTTGACGCTTTTCTTCAGGGCGTTGTTAAGGCTGGACTTTGCCATGCCCGGCAGCGCGTCCTGTAACTCTGAGAAACGAAGACCGCCTGTCAGGTTTAGTTTGGAACCAAGTACGTGTAAAACTTTCTGTTCGTTGCTGCTGGCGCGGCTCAAATCAAGCTTTGTACCTTTTGTACCTTCCTGAACTACCCTGGACTTTGGACCTCCCGGCGTAACCGGGTTATCTACGTATACCCAGTCAATATAGCGGGGTAAGAAAGGCGCACCGGACCTCTGCTTGGTACACTCTACTTTAACTCCGTCGCCATCAGCCTTCAGTTCTATAACCGTGTCTATGCCCGCTCTAAGGGCCGAGGAACCCCTCTCGCGCATTCCGGCGGCGTTCAGGTGGTGCAGCACGTTTACATTGGCCTTAAAGGTGTTCCTGAGTTTGCGGAGGTTTCCGAGAATTATGCCGGTATCTCTGGCGCTGTTCTCCTCCGCTCCTTCGGTCGCGGCGTGATAAGTATCAATTACGATAAGACCCGGTTCCCACCCGGTACTTTTAACGAGTTTGATAAAACCGTCCACGCTCTCCACGCTCATAAGCTGCAAAGGATAATCAAACAACAGAAAGTTAGGGGTAGCTTCTTTCCATTTGTCGTAGTAGTTAAGCCAGGCTTTAAGGCGTTCCTTATACTGGGAGATAGCTTCCAGTCCCAGATAGATTACCTGTTTATTTGTTTCGGTAGCCACCCGCAGCGAATAGTGAATAGAGTCAAATGTCTTTCCTACCCCGCTCTCCCCCAGCGTCATTGAAATACTTTCTTCCAGAAATATATCTTCAAGCAGCCACTTCGGGTCGGGCAGCAAATCGAGTTCGTCAAGCCGGTAGATAAAACGGGGCGGGCGTTTCCAACTGAACTTCTTCGCGAAAGCCAGGAAGTCCTCACGGGTCTTGCCGAGGGTCATGAAGTAATCGTAGGTGTCGCCTTTGGCGGGAACACCGGGCAGGGGGTCGAGCAGTTTTACCGGGCAGTAGGGCGACAACTGGGCGGCGACCGAGGCAGCGTGTTTCTGGCCCTTCCGGTGGGGTTTGCCGTTCTCGTCAAGTTCAGGGTCGTTGTCAGGCACGATGATGACCGGGTGGGGTTTAAGCCAGTGGTTATAGTCCTCGTGCCAGCCCTTCCCCACCCCGCCAATGTTGGTCGTGGCGGCGATACCTACGGACCAGCAAGCGTCGGCCGCTTTCTCGCCTTCCACGACCACGATAGGTACGTGTGGGGCCAGCTTGAGTATATCGGGCAGCCGGTAGAGCAAATGTCCGAGGTGGCCCTGACCCGCTACAAGTTCGTTCTTATCGTTAAAGTGTTTTTGAATATAGTCTTTCTTGCCGTTGGAAAGGTCGAAGCGGATGACCCTTGTCACGGGCGTTCCCGCTTCGTCGGTGTAATCCCAGTGGGCTACTTCGGTGCGCGTGATAACGGCGGCAGTGCTAACGTTTTGCATGGGTGTTTCCATAACCTTATTCACTTTTAAATAAAGGGGGTAGATGTTGCCGTGAGTGGTCCCGCACTTACACGACCCGTTTCTCATGTGGGCGTATGTGCCGGTGTTGCCCTGGTTGATACCCGGACTGTAGTCGCCGATGGTGCAGAAGGTGAACTTCTCAGTTTCACCCTCGCCCTCGTAACCTTTGCACTGGGGGTCGC
>JAYSYV010000228.1:0-2183 GCA_043727245.1 Chloroflexota bacterium
TTTCCATAGTCACCATGCTTGCTGTCATGTTGTGGTTCATCCTTGCGCTAATTGTGGTACAGGTCTGAAGAAGCTTAAATCGTTATCGGCCAGGAAGCGGTAGAACTGGTTTTCAAGACCGTGGCAAATCTTTTCTTCCATGTCCTTCTCCAGTTCCAGGCAAGCGGCAGTAAAGAAAGCGTGCATAATCTCATGGGCAAGTGTTTGAAGCTGCCAGGTTTCGTTAATCATTGCGCCCTGAATGTCGATAGTCCACTCCTGAGTATCGAACTCGCCGCGAAGTCCGAGCCGGTTCATTACCTCGTCTTTATAGCCTACCCTTATAATGGTTTGGTGGCCGCCAATGTTCAAACTTTTGGGGATATTAGCCATTATTTCCTTTTTGAGTCTACGGTGTTGGCGTTGGCGTTGGCGTTGCTTGTGGTGTCGGCGCGGCGGCGACCTGAGGGGGCTGGTTTTGAGCCTGAACCATCGCCAGTTGATGCGCTTGCTGGGTTTGCTGCTGGGCCAGGGCGCCAGCCGTTTCTTCTTTCTTCTCTTTTAATATTTGTTCGATTGACTGGGGTTGATAGCCCAGGATACGCAGAACCTCTTTCTCACTGACAAAGGGAGCCACCCCGGCAGCAATTTGGGATTGAGTAAGCGGGTCGCGTTTATCGGCGGGGCTGAATAACGCCTGAATTAGCGCGTTCTCATCTAAACCCTGATTAGCGAACTCGTTAGCCAGTTCAGTTGCCAGGTGCGCCAGGGTAGCCCAGGCCGGGCCGATAGTCTTGGCAAGCCGCTCGACCTTCTTAATCAATGGCTGGGTGGCCTGTAGTAGTGCCTCGCCGCTGGGCCAGTTACCCCCGGTTATTAAATGCATGGGGGTGTTGGTCATGCGGGCAACCGCCTGTAGCTTGGTCATGTAAGCCGATTGGAGTTGAGATAAATCCCCGGCCTGTAAAACTCCGAACCGAGATGCCGGGTCTTCGGAATTGAAAGTCACGCCTGGGCCGATTTCCAGGGGTATCGGGTTGCCACTGGTATCTTTAGCAAGTTTCACCCCGCTGCCCCAGACCATCTGAGCGCCGGTCATACGAGCGGCGATGGTCAGGTTGCGTTGCGAGTCGTTAATATCGTCCTGTAAGCCCAGGATACCCCCGTCAAGTTCAGACGCGCCGTAGAAAGTGTCATCGTCACTACCATTGGCAAAGTGGGCGATAGGAATACCCAGGGGCGTACCGTCACGACGTACCCAGGGCGCGGGCCACTGTCCCAAATCTTCCGGGAGATAGTAAGGCTGCCAGCCGTTACCGTTTTCAATGAACCGTTCGATTCTGTCAGGCCACCAGATAACCCGGCGCAAGAGTCCGCCGCCGCCGCTGTTAAGTTTCCAGTCCTTGAACGCATAGGACGGGCGACCGTCGTCCCCATAAGCCATGAATATACCATCCACACCGTTCCACCAGCGTTCTTTGTGGAGTGTTACCCGCTTGCCGGACACGTCCCAGCGCAGGGCTACGCAAAAGTTACCATCGCGTAAAGTGGAAGAATGGACATCTCCGCTCAGGTCGGCCATCTGGTTTTTAATAAATAAATCGTTGAGGAATACGCTAACCCCGCTGCTTGCAACCTCATACCGGGCGAGTTCCAGCCGGTTAGCGGTTTCCTCGATTACCTTACGGCAAATATTATCGCAATAAAGATTACCGGTTACACCCCGGAGCATCTTCTGTTGCTGCCGGTTGTAGGTGGACTTCTGCCGCCCACGAACGTAATCCCTGAATTTCCTGACTTCTTGCGGTTCGGGGAAGGCTAATTTGCGGGCTTCCTCTATTATTTCGTGAGTGGACCTGGTCGTATCAAGTAATAATGGTGTCGTCATAGTTTTTTTTAATTAACCTTACTTCCAAAATCCGTTAGTGTTTTCATCATCGTTATTGTTACTACCGCTGCCGTACATGTAATTGCCCTGGTAGACCGGCGCTCTTTCGTTTCCGGTTGTAAGCTCAGTACAGGCCCATACCAGGGCATCCATGCGGTCCGGGCTATCCTCACCTGTATCGGGAACCCAACTGCACATCTGGCTCTCTAACATTCCAAAATAGCCTACATGATGCGCCCGGCCTTGCTCGTAAATGGATGAAATAGGCTCGGCCCGCGTATGCTTGCCCCTGGATGCGTGGACCTTCTTGATAGGC
>JAYSYV010000229.1:0-2182 GCA_043727245.1 Chloroflexota bacterium
AGATTGTCCGCCTGCCGTACCAGTTGACTGAATCATCTATTTTAAATTACTTTCTACTAGCTTCCCCCTAAATCATTCTTATATACGCTTATTAGAATACTATACCACAAATAATTAAATTCTTTAAAACTTAGCTCGGTTTTACACATTATCTGAAGGCTAAAACAGTAAAAGGTTTAGCAATTGCATATTCCCTCATTGTATATAGTAAAAATTGGGTTTAGGCAAGATCAATAATCTAAAAAAGGGAAATGTTATGCTGCGGCTAATGGGTTGACAAACAAATAGATTTAGTATATATTCGTATATAAGAATATAACTGAAATCGACTTAGCTCCTTAATCACCATTCACAGCAAGAGAGATGATTGTAGAGAAAGGAAAGCAGAGTGTTTGTCCAACAGTTTTATGTACCAAGCCTGGGACACTATTCCTATCTTATCGGCGATACTAACTCAGGCGAGGCTTTGGTGGTTGACCCCAAACGCGACATCAAAGATTATCTGAAGACGGCTCAGTACGAAGGATTACGAATAAAATTTATCTTTGAGACGCACAACCATAACGATTATGTCTCTGGCAGCCGGGAACTGGCGGCAGCTACCGGTGCGCCTCTCTTTGCCAGCACCGGTAGTGGCATCCACCGTGACTTCCAGCCGGTTAAAGAGGGTGACGAAATACAAGTCGGTTGTCTCAAAGTTAGAGTTATGGCTACTCCGGGTCACACCCCCGAACATGTTTCTTATACCGTGGCGGATACTACCCGCACCGATGCACCGGCCCTGGTCCTGACCGGCGGAGATCTGTTAGTTGGCTCGGTGGGCCGCCCGGACCTTTTAGGTCCAGAGCTGGGAGCGCAGCTTGCTCCCAAACTCTATGACAGTTTGCACGGCAAGATATTAAAACTTGAAGATTACGTCCAGGTGCTACCGACCCACGGGGCCGGGTCAAGCTGCGGCAACAACATTTCCACTACCCGTACCAGTACCATTGGCTACGAGAAGCGCTTCAATGAAGCCTTACAACAGCCCACCCAGGAAGCCTTTATTGAATTTGTCCTGAGAGAGCAACCGGCCATCCCCGCTTACTACAGCCGGATGCGTCTGGCCAATCAGCAGGGGCCGGCAGTGCTGGGTAAATTTCCTGAACTGAAAGCACTTACGGCCGGAGAGGTGCAAAAGCTTACAGGTGAGGACTGTTTGCTAATCGACACTCGTTCTCCGGCGGCTTTTGGAGGCGGCCATATTGCTGGCTCCTATAATATTGGCCTTGGTGGTTCATTCACAACCTGGGTCGGGTCGGTAATAGGCCCGAATAAGCCTTTAATTTTCCTGCTACAGGAAACAACCCCGCAGAAGCTGGCCGAAATTGTAACTCAACTGGTGAGGATTGGCTACGAAAAGCAGTTGTATGGCTATCTTGTGGGCGGCTTTGAAGCCTGGTTGAGTTTGGGCTTCCCGATAGAACATTTAGCTCAAATTTCGGTGCAGGAACTGGCCGGAGAATTAAAGCAGGCGCAGCCAAAGGACCAGCAACCGGGCTGGAAGCTAACCGTGTTGGATGTGCGAAGCGATATGGAGTGGGCCTCCGGCCACATTGAGGGGGCGTTTCATATTCCAGGGGGAGAGCTTGAGAAGAAGTTGGACCAACTGGCTTTAGATAAAGAGCAGCCCCTGGCGGTTATTTGTGGCAGCGGCTACCGGAGTAGTGTCGCCGTCAGCATTTTACAGCGCCACGGGTTTAGTGACCTGCAAAATACGATTGGCGGCATGAGCGCCTGGAAAGCCGCTAAACTTCCTACTACCAATTAATTATCAATATTAACCGACCGGTAAGAAAAGAAACACCATGCTCCTGGGCGCACCACCGGCAATGAAATTGCATCAGGTGATGCGCCCAGGGCGGGTAGCAATTTCAGAGGAAGGGAAAGGAGCAACACATGGAATCTTTATTGCAAAATGCCTACGGATTTGGCAAGGAATTAAACCTGCCTTTTGTCGAGGCGGTAGAACAGACAAAAGCCGCCCTTAAAGAACAGGGCTTCGGTATTTTAAGCGAGATTGATATCAAGCAGACCATGAAAGAAAAACGAGGAATAGATTTCCGTAACTATGTAATCCTCGGAGCCTGCAACCCGCCCCTGGCCGAGAAAGCCCTGGAGGCGGAACTGGAGATTGGCCTGT
>JAYSYV010000230.1:0-2180 GCA_043727245.1 Chloroflexota bacterium
ATTCCCAGGCTCCCATACCTTTGCGGTTGGCCTGGAACCTGGGCCTGGCCCGTGGGTTGCGGGTCAGCAAGCGCCTGGAAGAAGCGGCCCGCCATAGTCAGGCCGCCAACGCTGTCGGACCGGGCGCACCGGAAGTCCTCTTTGAAGAAGGCCAGATTAGCCTGGCCCGCCTCAACAAACAGGAAGCCGCTGTGGCCTTTGGCCGGGGTGTAACCGCCCTGGGGATGTCTGAAAGTAGTAAAGCAGAACCGGCAGCGGCCCTTTATCCGACCGAAGCAGGCTGGCTTACTCTTTTCACCGTACCGGGCAAGCTCCAGTTTGAACTACCTTACTTCTACTCGGTCTGTCTGCGTGAGTTGGGCCAGTTCGACCAGGCTCAAAAAGTCCTGCGCGGCCAGCTTCAGAATCTGGAACATGTTCCCGACCGCCCTCGCACTGAACTGGAAACCATGCTGCTGTCGGCCCGGCGTTCGGCCTTCAACTCCGAACTGGGGCTGTGTTTAATGGAAGTCGGCAGCAACCAGGAAGGCCAGTTACATCTGACCCAGGCCGTCACCGAAGCACCGCAAAACGCCCTTTACCGGCTGGGTCTGGCGAAAGTTTTGCTCAAGAACGGCCAGACTGACCGGGCTGTTTTTGAACTTAACCAGGCTCGCGAACTGGATGCTACGCTGGCCGCCGTCTACGCCGAACTGGCCGAAATCCAGTTGTCCGGCAAGCTCAAGGCTCCCGACCAGAATACGATGCTGGGCAGCCTGAACCTGTACCTCAAAGCCCTCGAAGTCGAGCCGAATAACCAGGCTTATCTGTACCGGGCGGCTCTCCTGGCCTATCACTTGCGCCACCAGAACCACGCCACCGAGCTTATCCGGCGGCTGCTTCAAATCGCGCCAAATATGCCCGCCGCTCACCTGCTGCTGGCTTGCAACCTGGAACGCAGCGGCAACCTGGCTAAAGCCCGCGAAGAAATCTCGCTGGCCCTGGCTAAAGGCGGGCGCACTTCTGATTATTACGCCGTGGCAGTCCGGCTGGCTCGCCGGGCCAGCGCTCTACCGGAAATGGAAAAATTGCTGACGGTCTTGCGCGGTCAGCCCAACCTGCCGCTCTACTTACAGGCCGCCATCAAGACCGAGGAAGGCGAACTGGCCCTGGCCCAGGAGAAATACTTCCCGGCTGGCGAAGCCTACCACGAAGCGATTGAGGCTTTCCAGAAATTCGCCGCCAGCGAGCAGACTATCCCGCTGGAAGAACTCTATTACGAGAACGGGGCGTTTACCGGCGGCAGCGCCTACGGGCAAGTCTTGCTGGCAAACTTCAAGGTCGCTTATGCCGGGGTCTTGCGCCATCTCAAACAGTTCGACCAGGCTTTGACCGAACTGGACGAAGCCCTGGCGATGCAGCCGCAACTGGCCCAGGCTCATATCCTGCGGGGCGATTTACTGGTCCAGCAAGGCCAGATGCGCGAAGCCCTGAAATCGCGCCAGCGAGCCGCTGAACTCGAACCGTCCCCGGCCCGTCACTACGAGTTGGGCCTGGTCTACCTTAAACTGGGCGAAGTCGAACCGGCCATTGACGCGCTCAAACAGGCCGAAGGCAGTAAAGAGATTACCGGCAAGAGCGATTACTGGGCCGCTCTGGGCCAGGCCCAGCAAAAGGCGGGCAATCAATCGGCGGCGCGGACGGCTTACAAGCGTGGCTTGCAACTCAATCCGAGTGACCCCGAACTGCAAAAAGCCCTGGCCGAGTCGTATCTCCACGCCGGGGAAAAACTGGCGGCGGTCCAGCATTTGCAGGGCGCGGTGGTCAGCCAGCCGCAGAACTCGGATTACCGCATCGAACTGGCGCATCTTTACGATGACCTGGGCTGGCATCAGGAAGCCAATAGTGAGTACGAACAGGCTACCAATCTCAACCCGACAGAGCCGATGGCCTGGCTCCAGCGCGGTAAAGCTCTTAACAAGACCGGGCAGTCCGAACAGGCCCGCTCCTCCCTGGAACAGGCTTTAAAGCTGGACGGAAATCTGGCTGAGGCTCATTACGAAATTGGCTTGCTTTACCTGCGGGCTTACCAGGCCAAGCACGCCCAGTCCGACAAGCTGCCGCCTGACCTGAGAGGGATGTTTACTTCCAGCTCCAGCCAGCCGGAAATGGCGGTTCGGTGACGCGGTACTTCTTTATTA
>JAYSYV010000231.1:0-2180 GCA_043727245.1 Chloroflexota bacterium
TACCCTTGACAGGGGCTTTTTTTTGTTTCATAATATATAACAGATTTCGTACTTTCGTAGAAAAAGTGTTGTATTTTTCACAACTTCTAATCTCAGGACGCGGCGATGCATCCACGGTCTATGCTTTTCACCCTCTGGGGTGTTTATATCCGCCATTTTAATAGTGAAATTCCTCTCAGCGCCGTTTTGCGGCTGATGGCCGAATTTGGTTTCGCGGAACCAGCGGTCAGGGTGGCAATTCGCCGTTTAGCCGGGCAGGGCTGGATTTCTTTGCGTAAATCGGGCCGTAATAGCTTCCTCTCCATGACCGGCCAGGGGCTTGCGCGGGTGGACGAAGCAGCCAACCGGATATACCGCCTCCATCCCGAAAGCTGGGACGGTTACTGGCTCTTGCTGATCTATACTATTCCCGAAGAACAACGCACCGCCCGCGACCAGCTACGCACTGACCTGGCCTGGTGGGGTTTTGGCACTTTAGGCGCGGGAACATGGCTTTCGCCTCACCCGCTGAGTCCGGCCCTGGCCGCCCATTTACAATCTGCCGAAATCGCCCCTTACGTGGATTATTTCCGGTCGCGCTATACCGGCCCGGCCAGCAATGCCGCCCTGGTGGCAAAGGGCTGGCAGTTACAGGAAGTTAAGCAGCGTTACCGTCAGTTTCTTGACCGCTTCGAGCCGGAGTTCCAAATGGCTCAGACCGTCCAGTTTTCCGAAAGAGAGTGTTTCGAGCGGCGGTGCTGGCTGGTCCACGAATACCGCAAATTCCTCTTTGTGGACCCTGGCTTACCCGAAGAATTATTGGGTGGAGATTGGCCGGGCAGCCCGGCTTTCAACCTCTTTCACGATTACGACCAGCTATTGGCCGAACGGTCAGCCCGCTACTTTTACTCGGTTTATGCCGCTTATGGCGGAGTTGGACTAGCTCCCGGTCAGCTAGAGCGCAGTTTACAGGCCGCACTCAATCCCTTCGGCCCCGGCCCCGTTTTTCAAACGGAGAAAATGCTTCTTAAAGAGCTTGCCCGCACGCCCGTTGCCTGGGTTAGAGAAAGGGATTTGTAAAATGTTCTGGAATGAGGCCGTAGAAACGCTTGAACGCCCCAAACTGCAACAACTCCAATTCCAGCGTCTGCAAGAAACGCTTGAACGGGCTTACCGGCGCGTGCCTTTTCATAAAGAACAATTCGACCTGGCCGGGTCGCCGCCCGCCTCTTTGAAAAGCCTGGACGACCTGACCAGATTCCCTTTTACCCGAAAGAGCCACCTGCGTGACTCTTATCCGTTTGGCCTTTTTGCCGAACCGCCCGCTAAAATCGTCCGGCTGCACGCTTCATCGGGAACGCGAGGGAAGCCGACCGTAGTCGGTTACACTCGCCAGGACATTGAAAACTGGGCCGAAGTTTGCGCTCGCTCGATTATGTGCGCCGGGGGCCAACCGGGCGATATAATCCATAACGCCTACGGTTACGGCCTTTTTACCGGCGGCCTGGGTCTGCATTATGGGGCTGAAAAGCTGGGAGCCTGTGTCGTACCGGCTTCCGGCGGCAATACGCCCCGCCAGGTAATGCTATTGCAGGATTTTAAGGCGGTCGGGCTGGCCTGTACACCCTCGTATGCCCTTAACATCGCCGACCAGATGCGTGAAATGGGTTTTTCTCACCAGGATTTTAGCCTGAAATACGGTATCTTCGGGGCTGAACCCTGGACCGAAGAAATCCGGGGCAAGATTGAAGAAGAATTGGGCCTGGTCGCCCTGGATATTTACGGCTTAAGCGAGGTAATGGGACCAGGCGTGTCAATGGAGTGCGAACAAAAGCAGGGCTTGCATATCTGGGAAGACCATTTTCTGCCCGAAATAATTGACCCGACCAGCGGCGAACCGTTGCCGGAAGGCGAAACCGGCGAACTGGTTTTTACCTCACTGACCAAAGAGGCTTTCCCGGTAGTGCGCTACCGTACCGGCGACCTGTGCGCCCTCTTTTATGAGCCTTGCCCCTGTGGCCGCACCCATGCTCGCATGTCCAAGCTGAAAGGCCGGATTGATGATATGTTTATCGTGCGCGGCGTGAATGTTTTCCCCTCTGAAATCGAGCGCGTTTTACTGGACTTTGAAGAACTGGCCCCCCACTATCAAATCGTGTTGAGCCGCCCGGAACGGCTGGACGTGGTGACGGTTTTGACCG
>JAYSYV010000232.1:0-2179 GCA_043727245.1 Chloroflexota bacterium
AGTTAGACCGTCTTCGACATACCGCTGGCGAACTCTCTGAACGGTAGGTGTAGTCGAATGAAGAGCAAGCGCAATTTCTTCATCATTTAGACCATCGTCGGCTTTGAGAAGAATATGGGCGCGGGTAAATTCCCTGGCGCGAGCCTGACCCTGGGCGATAAATTCTAAGAGATATTCGCGGTCAGTATCGGGAAGTTCGATTATATATTTTTTCATGCTATAACCTTACCAGATTATAGCTCGCTTATCAATCAATCTTGGTTGTTCTACTAGAAGCGATTTGTCCGAAACCGAATTTATCCCGACCGGGTGAAGGAACCGCCCATAAGATTTATCTCTACCTATTGCGGGACTTAAAACTGCAAGGACCGCATCATGTTCATGGGACCGACATTACCTATATCCGGCTCAGGGGTAGCTGGTTGTACCTGGTGGCAGTGCTGGATTGGCGGGTACCCGCGGGCGGGTGCCGCTACATTGTGAGTTGGGAATTATCCGATACCCTTCAGCTTGACTTCGTGTTAGGAGCGGTGGGCCGAGGTCTGGAGCAGTCCTGGCCACAAATTCTAAACAGCGATCAAGGCAGTCATTTCACCAGCTTGCGTTACATCGAATTACTAGAGGCGGCCCAGGTGCGCATCAGCATGGATGGACGAGGCCGGGCCTTCGATAACATCTTTACCGAACGGCTCTGGCGGAGTATAAAATATGAGTGTGTGTATTTAAATGAATTTGAAAGCCCGAAAGAGGCTCGGCAAATCATTGGAGAATACATAAAGTTTTACAATACAAAACGTCCGCATCAGTCTTTAGATTACCGAACCCCTGCCGAGGTTCATTTTGAAAAAGTAGCAATTTCTACGGTTGAATAGGGCTGGAAAGTGGTTATTTTGATTATATTAAAGTACTTTAGAGAAAGAAGTAACTCACCTTATTTTTCCTAAAACTGTGTCTTGACTTTAGGGTGTGCGTCCGTAGGGGTCTTAATTTAGTGAGGAGGCAAAACCTCGTTTTCTGTGGGAAAGAGAACTGCTCAGAGCCTTACCAACTGGCCGAAAGTCCAGGTGGGAACAGAGCACGGCTTTAAAAGAGAAAGCGTGAGAGCCAGCACTCACTAGTGTTTCTCAGAGCAAGACTGGCACGGCTAAAACTGGATTGTGTAAAGCCTAAAACCGAGCGGGGCAATGTCAACCGGGTAGGAATGCTGGTGACACCTCGTGATGGCTACCAGTGTCATCCGCCCTGGTTTGATGGCCTTTCCAGCCACATCAGGCGGCTTTTTGATAATTATGATGAAGGCCTCCAAGAGCCGAAAAAGATAGTTCATCCGGCTGTTTTACTCCTAGAGGCTGTTGATTTTCGTTTGATTATACACCGGATGACACTGGTAGCCATGACGGCGGTGCAGGTCAACGAGTACCAATTCCAAATTAACTTAGCAAATAGCCAGGATTAGACTTAAAGCTAATTCTGGCTATTTAATTGGAAACGCCAGATTTCAAACCTCTGGCAAACATATTCAAATTATAACTGCCACCAGCATTGTATTAGCATAAATCAACTTTGTTTCTCATTCTTAACCTTTCATTCGGTCTATTTCTGGTTAATTTGGCAACACCAATGCTTCTACCTTTTCTAGCGGCAATTGAACGATAAAGGTGGCTCCTTCGCCTTCGATTGATTCAACCCTGATAGTGCCACCATGAGCCTGCACTATTTGTTGGCAGATAAACAGGCCCACCCCCAACCCTCTACTCTTGGCAAGTTCGCCCTGGGTTACCTGGTAGAACTGGTTAAATACTTCCGCCAAATGTCCAGCTTTTATACCCGCTCCAAAATCCTGCACCCTTATTTCCGCATGGTCGCTCCCAACCACTCGTCTGAGACTGAGACAAAGTTTAGGGCTGGTAGGAGCGTGGGTAATGGCGTTATTGATTAAATTGGTGAAGACCTGTTGAAGTCGCACAGCATCACCCTTTACCCATATTGGCTCATCCTCATCCTCACCACTACTGGTACTGGGTGGCTCTACTTCTATTGGTATTGTGGTTAGAAGCTGGCTGTTCTCAACTACCTGGGCAAGTAGCGTATCCAGCCGCACCGGCTCAAAAGTTATGTTAAATTTGCCGTTTTGCAACCGGTTGATGTCCACCAGATCCTCTATTAAGTGTTGGAGGGT
>JAYSYV010000233.1:0-2177 GCA_043727245.1 Chloroflexota bacterium
TGTCCCTTATAAGAAGGAGCGGCCTTAATTTTGTGGGGTTTGGCTGGTTTGGTTTTCGGGTGGTTACACTGCTTTCATTGTTCAGAAATTTGATCGAAGGAATTACAAGCAGTATCTCATATTTGGCCCTCTTCTGCTTCACCAACCTGACAATACCTTAAATCAGGATATTCCAGACCAGTGTAGCATGTATACTACTTCTTAATCGTAAATTCCAACCGGTTAAATTATAAATCAGCTACAAACAAAGGATATTCCGAAGTACGAGGTGGTTCCGGCAAATCCCCGCCAATCAGCGGCAAAGCATACTCCCGGAAAGAAGACTTTTGCAGCGAACAATCCAGCCCTTCCGGTCCTAACCACTCCTGTGGCAACAGGCGTTCGTGACCTGCTATCGCCGCCAGCGCAACCGGTTTTAGCCGGGCCTGGTAGGGTTTACCCGGTTCGGAAATCCTGGCGATACCGGTCATAAAACCGCTCGCACCTTGCCGGGCCAGTTCAACGGCGTACTTTCCGACTTCAAAGGCCAGTTGGCGGTCCAGTTCGGAGAAACAGACCGCCCCACGCTGAAGGGTGCCGGGCCGGTCAAACCGGGCTTTGAGGCCCAGCTTCTCGATTACCAGGTTACACAAATAAAAGGCCGCTCCGGCGGTAAAACCGAAAAGGGCCCGGCCGGTGGCATCGCGAGGTAACCCGCTATTTTCAGCCAAAAAGCGGCCCTGGGGGTCCCTGATACCCTCGGCGATTACAACGAGAACTACGCCCTCTTTTTTGTAAATACGGGCGACATCTTCAAGGAAGCGGTCGTGTTCAAAAGGCACTTCCGGCAGGTAGACCAGGTGGGGCGGGTCGCCGGGACGGTTGCGGGCCAGGGTAGCCGCCGCCGCCAACCAGCCGCTATGCCGCCCCATTGCCTCAATAATTTTAATATTGTCAAAGCCGCGCATGCCCAGCAGGTCTTGACCGGCATCCCTGGTGGTTTGAGCCAGCCAGCGGGCGGCACTTGGATAACCGGGTGCAAAATCCGTCCCGGCCAGGTCATTGTCTACCGTCTTGGGCACACCCAGGCAGAACAGGTCCAGGCCTGCCCGCCTGGCTCGTTCGCCCAGCTCTAAAGGCGTCCGCATTGAGCCGTTGCCGCCAATGTACAGGAAGTAACGTATCCGGTTAGCCCGGATAAAATCTAACAGCAAAGCATAATGACGCTCTTCAATTTGCAGGCGGCAGGAACCCAGGGCGGTACCGTTACTGGCTTTTAAGGTTTCAAGCTGGCTTTTATTTAACCGGCTCAGCTCAAAAGGCGGGCGGCCGTTAATTAAACCTTCCAACCCGCCTTGCAGCCCGATAATTTTATCAATCTCAAGGGCCTGCTGGGCCGCCTGAATAATCCCGGCCAGGCTGCTATTGATAACAGCCGTAGGTCCGCCCGATTGAGCAACCAGCAAATTAGCTACCGGGGAACTCATTTTAATACCTTCGCTCAGGTAGGACTAGACAAATTCCAGGTTTTCAACACCGCCATAGATTGACCATATGGATTGCGCTCCCCGGTCCAGCACAACGTTCAGGGCCTGGATATTCTCTACACCCTGACGGTCCAGCCAGCTTTGCAGAGCGGAGTGGCCCTCGTTGGCATAAATTGAGATGCCGTCCTGCCAGGTCGCTCGTCCACACAAAACGCCCGAATAAGGCACCGAGGCTTCGACCGCTAATTCCAGAGACTCCCGGAAAATCTCGCCCCTGACGGCCGCACTGAGGTAAATGAAAGGTTTAGAAGTGGCCTGGGCGGCGGTCCTGAAATGAGCCAGGGCTTCCTCGCGATTGTAAGCCGCCTCACCACCGGCAAAGGAACTGGTGCCGCTCACAAACTTCATATTGATAGGTACTTCCACCTTCAAAACATCTATCCCGTAACGGGGTTTGGAAAATTCTTTCATGTAACGGGTCACGTATTCGGGCTTTTTGCGGGCAAACTCCAGGGTTTGGGCATCGCCGCCGGATATTTTCTCATTATAGGCGATTGGCTCCAGAAAGAGCGCCACATCCAGGGCAGCGCATTCCGCACCCACCCGCTCCACAAAAGCATGTTTTACTTCATTAATTTCCGGCACATCATCGGGGTTGTAATGGACCAGGATTTTGATGCCCTGGGCGCCACGCTCAACCAGCCGCCGTAC
>JAYSYV010000234.1:0-6775 GCA_043727245.1 Chloroflexota bacterium
AGCACCTCCGGCACTAGACGGGCCACTGCGTCCACGATAACCATCGCGGCCAGTTCACCGCCAGTCAGCACGAAATCTCCGATACTGACCTCCCTGGTGACGGCGTGCCGGACTATCCGCTCGTCTAGCCCTTCGTAGTGGCCGCATACCAGCCCCAGGCGTGGGTATGCGGCCAGTTCCTGGGCCATAGCCTGGTCAAAGACTTGCCCCTGGGGACTCATCAGTAAAATCGGGAAATCAGGCGACGGGACCGGCTCATCAGCCGAACCCAGCTTGACCCCCAAGCCTTCTTCGACTGCTCCAAAGACCGCTTCAGGCCGGAAGACCATCCCGGCCCCGCCGCCGTATGGATAATCGTCTACTTGCTTGTGGCGACCCAGACCCCAGTCGCGGATATTATGGGTCTGGATTTCAATCAAGCCCTGGTTGATGGCCCTCCCCAGGATACTTTCTCGCAAAGGCCCGTCAAACATTTGGGGGAACAGGGTCAGAATATCGAAGCGCATTTATATTTCCTCACCTGGGTAACTAACTGGCAAGGTTGGCGATAGTACTGAGGGTTTTTTCCAAATCAGCCCGGTCCACATCGTTGTGAAAGACAAAGCGCAACCGGCGCGGCCCGGCTGCACCAACCAGCACCCCGTTAGCTTTCAATTTAGCGACCCACTCGGCGGCGCTCCCGGTCTTTTCATTCAGGTTGGCTGCCACGATATTGGTCTGGACCGTCTCTAAGTCCACGTCAAAACCCTCAATTAAGGCCAGACTTTGGGCGAACCGGCGAGCGTTGTAATGGTCTTCTTCCAGGCGTTGGCTCATTTCAGTCAAGGCAATAATTCCGGCAGCAGCCAGAACCCCGGCCTGACGCATTCCGCCGCCAAGCATTTTACGCATTTTGCGGGCTTTGGCAATAAAAGCCTTTTTCCCGACTACCATTGAACCCGCCGGAGCAGCCAATCCTTTTGAAAGGCAGAACTGAACCGAGTCCAGGCTCTCGACAAGTTGGGCAACCGGCAGTTCCAGGTGAGTCGCGGCATTGAAAATCCGAGCGCCGTCCAGGTGAACCGGTATATTCCGGTTGTGGGCGACCTGGCACAATTGGTCAAGCTGTTTCTTGCTCAAGACCGTACCGCCAGACCGATTATGCGTATTTTCCAGGCAAAGCAAGCCGGTTGTGGCAAAGTGAATATCGGGCGTGCGGATAGCTCCCTCAACGTGGGCCGGGTCAATCATACCCATGCGGTCGTTTGGCAGAGTATGGTAGACCAGACCGCCAACTACCGCTGCGCCGCCTACTTCGTAATAGAAAACGTGCGAGTTATCGCCCAGCAGAATTTCCTGGCCTCGTTCGCTGTGAGCCAGGATTGCTACCAGGTTGCCCATTGTGCCGGTAGGCACGAACAAGGCCGCTTCTTTACCCATCGTTTCGGCGGCGAGTTCTTGCAGGCGGTTGATGGTGGGGTCTTCCTCGTAAACATCGTCGCCAACCTCAGCCTCGGCCATAGCCCGGCGCATCGCCTCGGTCGGTTTTGTCACCGTATCACTTCGTAAGTCAATCATTTTTTATCGCAATGCCTCTCTAAGTTTTGCCATCGCCTGGGTGACGCTCTCTTTATCATTAAAGACCGCCGACCCGGCCACTATTACGTCCGCTCCGGCTTCGGCTATCTCCCGGATGTTATTGCCTTTCGCGCCGCCGTCCACCTCGATTTCCAGTTGCGGGTTGAGCATATTTGCCATTTCCCTCATCCGCCGGATTTTCCTGGTGGTACTTTCAATGTAACTCTGCCCGCCAAAGCCGGGGTTGACACTCATCAGCAGAACCCGGCTCAGGTCCGGCAAAATTTCTTCCAGCATGATTAGTGGGGTCGCCGGGTTCAGAACTACCCCGGCCCGGCAGCCCAGGCTGGTGATATGCTGAACCGTCCGGTGCAAATGGGTCACAGCTTCAAAGTGGACCATAATTACTGCCGCCCCGGCTTTGGCGAATTCGTCCAGGTAACGGTCGGGGTCTTCTATCATAAGATGGACATCCATCGGCACTTTTGTCACCCGTGACAGGGCTTCCAGAACCATTGGCCCCATAGTGATATTGGGTACGAACATACCGTCCATAACGTCAAAATGGATATAATCGGCCCCGGCTTCTTCGGCTTCTTTGACCTGTTCTCCCAGCCTTGCAAAATCAGCCGAAAGAATAGATGGCGCGATTTTTATCCTGGAAAAGTCTGTCATTCCAACCCTCATTTGCTCCAAAATAATAATAATTTATATATAATATATTCATTACAAGGTTCCTCCGGTCAGCCAGCAACCAATCCCTGGCGTAATATTGGCCTCTATTATAGCCGCAATCAGCAATAATGGCACTATCAGGCCCAATAGCTTGATGTAATTCACCAGAGCAAACTGGAAACTCTGGCCGATGCTCATTCCCTGTGGTGGCGCGATTATAGAGGTGCTTACTTTCATGGCCGCTGCAATACCAAAAACGGCGGCAGGCAACTCAATAATACCGTGTGGTAGAATAAACCCGGCCAGAAGCGGTAAAGGGTTCAGGTCTAGCTGAAAAAAGAAGCCAATAATGAAACCTACTGGCCCAGTTGAAACCATCAGCAGCAAAATCCCGGCGACTCCCAGGCTGACCACTGAGATAGCACTACCAAATAAAACCGCCACGGTATTATTGATAAACAACCCCTGCCAGGTGACACCTCGTAAACCGGCAATATTAATACTGTTAAATCCGTTGGTCTGGCATAACGGATTTCGAGCCCCGCTCAAGCGGCCGGTAATGCCCAGATCATCCCGCGCCTGTTGGAATATCGGCCAGGTTGACACCCAGATACAAAGAATAATTCCACCGACAATCGCAAACGTCACCACCAGATTGGCTGCTTTGTTCAAGCCTAAAATCTGAGGAATATCACAGCGGTAAAACCGCCACGGAGTCCAGCGCAACCCGGTTTGCTGGCGGGCTAAAGCTTCCTGTGGAGTCCTGCGGAAAAAGTATCCAAACCCCATGAGAATACCCTTAAAGGTGATATTATCACCTTCCCTGGCAATGATTTCCTCGCGGTTGAAAATCCTTATCCCCGAACGCATCAGGAGAGCCAGCATCACCACCAGGGCCAGCAGCATAAAGTATAGCCCAATTTGCAGATTGTTTACCAGCAAAATGGCTTCAAGCTGCACCGCCAGGCTCATTGGTAAAATGATAAAGCTTGCCATGATATTCGCCGCCCGAACGCTGGTGGTATGGGTACTTACCAGCACCGCTCCGGCCACCATTACTAGGGCTTCGACAATATTCAAAGCCAGGAAAGTTAGAAGCAAGACTGGCTCGACCGGAAAAGGTTGGCCCATCAGGGTTAAAATAATACTAAAACTGAGTGAACCAAAAATGCTGGCAATCACAGTTGGAAAAGTTGCTGCCAGGTACTTACCCAGGAACAATTCACGGTCGGTCAGGGGAGCGCTCAATAAAGCTTCCAGGCTGTTGCGTTCCTTTTCACCCACAAAAGTTTCCAGGGCTATTACCAGGCAAAACGACATGGGCAAGAAACCGATTGCCAATGTGGTGAAAGGCAAGAGCTTATCATAAAAAGTTGCTTGTCCCAGGTTTTTAACCAGACTGGCGCTTAAACCGTTCAGCACTGAGGCCAATACAAACGGAAGGACCAGCACCAGCGTTAAAATCGGGGCAATTACGCGCCAGTCGCGCAAGGTATCTCGCAATTCCCGACGCGTGACGATTAAAGCCCTGGATAGCGTGGAGCGCGGTTTCTGCACAATACTTTCAGCCTGATAGCTCACATTTTCACCGCCTGTCTTTCATTATCTGGAAACTCTTTAAGCAAAGATTGTTCAACTTCGTCCCGGTTGCCTTTCGCTGCGGCTGTATCCCCGGCAATCTTCAGATAGACTGCTTCCAGGCTCCGCGAAACCTGGCTCAAAGTAACTACACTCAGACCGCTTTCGCTCAAACTTTTTAAGACCGCCGGGTTAGCGGTGGCCGGCTCGGCAGTTTCAAAGCTGAAGCCCCTGGCGGTCATTTCCAGCACCTTTACCTGCGGTATAGCCTTTACCGCCGCCGGTATTTCTGCCAGAATTTTATTAAGTTCCACCCTGTAGGTCGGAACTCCTAGCAAATTTTGTTTTAATTCCTCGGCGGTTCCCTCGATGATGATTTCCCCCTTACGGATAATTGCTATCCGGTCGGCCAGAATTTCCGCTTCGGCGAGGTTATGCGTACACAAAATGATGGCCCGGTTAGCTTTTTTCAAATCGTTAATGGCATCCCGGACCAGTTTTGCGCTATAGGGGTCCATCGCGCTGGTCGGCTCATCCAGGAAAAGCACTTTTGGCTCGTGAACGAGCGCCCGGATTAAGGCGGCTTTCTGGCGCATCCCTTTGCTGTATTCGCCCATTCTGAGCTGGCGCGTATCCCAGAGGTCAAAGCGCCTGAGCAGTTCCTCACTCCGTTCTCTCAAGAGCTTTTTGGGTACGCTCTGTAGTTCACCAAAGAAATCAAGATAATCCAGAACTCGCATCCGGTTATAAAGGCCCGGTTGTTCGGTCAGGTGGCCGATGATTTTCCTGACCTCTAAAGGCTGTTTAACTGTATCAAATCCGCCAATCCGGGCCTGTCCGCTTGTAGGCGTGAGGATGGCCGCTAACATTCGAGTGGTCGTGGTTTTGCCCGCGCCATTATGGCCTAGCAAGGCCAGGATTTGACCTGCCTCTACTTTTAACGAAACCTCACGCACGGCCATAAACTCGCCAAATTGTTTCACCAGTTGGTCGGCCTCTATTAAAGGTGGCGAGGAGCCTGGAAGGACAGAACTGGTTTTATAAACAGAAGATTGCATAGGGTGTTACTTTCTTTGCTGGAATAGGATAAATGCCAGGGCCATTCACTAAATGGACCCGAATTAAATTCGGTTAAACTATTATAGGGCCAGTGGCAAGCTACCCGGACCGGGACTTTTGGCCCAAAATTAAAAGCCCCATCTTTTCAGACAGAGCTTTCAAAATCGGTGCTAGTGATTAAGGTCGGCGGCGCTGTGTTATAAACCAGGCGGCAAGACCACCTCCTGCTACTAATATCAATATTCCACCAATAATTAGAGGCAGCATAAGCGTATTATCTTCGGTAGTAGTCGGCACAGTCGTAACCGGCCTGGCGGTAGTCGGCGTGCTGGTTGCCCTGGGCTGGGCGGGTGTGGCCGCCGGGGCTAGACTTCCCGCTGCCACTGTTGCGGTTGCTCCAGCCGAACCTACGGTGGTAGCGGCCACGGTCGGAGCCGCTGTTACTCCCGGAATAGGCGTTGATGTTATCGGGACAGCCGGTGTTACCGGGGGTGGTGTAGGCTGATTTTGTTGTTGCAAATAGGCTAATGCGCCCTGTTTCAAAGAATTATAGACCGGCTTTGCTACAAAATCCTTATTCACAAGCTGGAAATACTGCTCTGAGGCGGTATCGGGTATATCTCCGACCTGGCGGAAGAACCAGACAAAGATTACTCCCGACCACGGCCAGTTCTTTTTGGCATAGTCTATACCCTGTACTGTCCAATCGGCTTGCTGCTGTTCGGTTACTCGGCCCCAGGTTAATCTATCGTTAGGAATACTGGCCGGGGAAGCGTTCCAGCCGTACTCGTTGAACCAGACTGCTTTATTGGCATCGCCATTCTTCACCATCACATCATGGAGCAATTCGACCCGGCGATAGTTTAAGATTTTAGGGTCGGGCGCAGCATCAGGCGCATACTCAAGACCGTAGGCATTGGCTGGCATAATATCAAAGAAATCTTTTGCGCCAGCTTTGTACATCTGGTCCAGGTAAGACAATTCATCCAGGTTGACGCTTTGTTCAAGAGTAATCGCCAGGGGCGCGGCCATAACCTTTACCGAAGGGTCGGTATCTTTTACGGCCTTGTAAGCTACTTTGAGCATTTCAACGTACTGGGCCGGGTTTACCTTCTTGGTAGGCTCCCACTCACGCTCTAAATTTGGTTCGTTCCAGACGGTAATATACTGGACTTTTCCCTTGTAATGCTGCACGAACGCTTTAAGGAAGTCAGCATAATCCTGGTAATTCGCTGGATGCCCGCCGGGTGTACCACCAGCCGGGTTTGCCCAGGCCGGGGTCTGGTCTATTCGGGCAACAATTTTGACGTTGTACTTGGTCGCCAGGTCTACAATCTCGTCATATTTCTGCCAACCCGGTTTCTTGTTCTTGTCGTCAGTGAAATAACCCTTTTTGAACTCAATTTCATTCCATGAAAAAAGCTGTTTGATCCATTGTATACCAGCCTGGTTAATCATCTGCATAGTGCGCTCTTTTTTCCAGAACTCTACTTCTTTGTCGAGGAAGGTATTGGTTCCGAATGGAATGACATTCGTATCGGGTATAGCTGTGGCAGGAGCCAGTTGAGCAGCGGCATTGGTTGGCATCGCCAGGAAAAACGAGCTTAATATTACTTGGGACACAAACGTCATAGCAAAAACATGGGCTACTATCTTCAGCCGCTTGTTTTTTGGTGAATGAAACAAAATCACAAACTCCTTTCAAGAAAAGCTTTCGTATTAAAAGCTTTTACAACCAGCAAAACCCCTTAAAGGGAATTATAATTAAGATAAATCAGAACGCTTCGAGTGAGGCTAATTATACCATAATCCCCGATTACCACATGCCCCCGACATGTTCCACGTGAAACATGTCCCCGTTAGCCCCCTCTTAAATCTTGTTGGTTTGTCCACACATGTTTCACGT
>JAYSYV010000235.1:0-6764 GCA_043727245.1 Chloroflexota bacterium
GCTAAAAGAGTAAGTTCAACCTCTTTGTGCTTGCCAATTATGACCTTTTCGACATTCTGGACCAGGCGTTCGGCAACTTGCCAGGCAATGGACATTAGTAAAACTCCTTGTATTACTCAAAAACTATAAACCTCAAGGCCGCACCCGGCTTAAAGGTTTTAAGCATTATATCATGCAGGTTAGCCCCAGAGCCTGAGTAGAGGTTATAAGTAGATTAGAACAAGGTTTAAAGATAAATATTGTCAAAAGTAAAACTCCCTGAGCATCAAAAAGTTACGCCCTGAAGACTTATATTTGCTCTAAATCAAACTTAAAATCCCGTAAAGTATCGGCTACCAGCGATTGAGTACCCAGGATTAAAATCGTGGCTGGCGATTGGGGTCGTTTTGCCAGCCGGACGCGGGCCTCCGCTAAATCAGGGGCTTCTTCGATTATTGTAGTGGCCGAGAAAATCGAACGGGCATAGGCCGCCGCTTCCGAGGGGAATTTCAGCCCTGGATTAGCCGCCCGCGTTAAAACCAGGTGGTCGCAATAGGGTACTAACTCTTGCAGAACGCCCTGCCAATCTTTATCAGCCGGAACCCCCACTATGGCGGCCAACGGCTTTTGCAAGCGCCCCGAAAGACTGCCCAGAACCGAGCGAGCCGACTGCCGGGCGACCGTTCCATCCAGCACCGTTAGCGGTTGCTCGGTCATGGTTTGCATGCGGCCCGGCCAGACTAACCCGGCCAGGGCTTCCCGCAAGCGCAATTTCTGGTAGGGCTGCAATTCCTGTTCATCGCGGACGACCTCGATAGCACCAAGAGCGACCGCCAGGTTTTCAGCCTGGTAGAGAGCCGGGATAGACAAAGCCAGGTCTTCAAAGAGATTGAAACGGCCCTGGACTGCCAGGTTTAATTTATCGCCTTCGATGCGCGGCTCGACAGGCGTTAAATCTCGCCCGACCACCACAAAACCGCCGCCGACCTGGAAGCTCCACGACTCCATAATCGTTTGAGCCTCCAGCATTTGCGGTACACTGATGCCAACGCCGCCTTTTTTAAGCAAAGCCACTTTGGTGGCGGCAATATCGGCCAGGGTAGCTCCTAATTTATCGGGATGTTCCAGCAGGACCGGCCCGAACAGGGCCAGCGGATTATCCAGCACCACACTATCATCGTAGCGGCCTCCGCGACCAGCCTCGATAACTGCAAAATCTACCTCTTGCTCGGCAAAGTAAAGCGAGGCCACGGCGATAATCAGCCCGGTTGGACTCAGATAGCGATCCTCCGAAAGCGAGTCGATAATTTCACGGGCCGGTTCTTCCAGCTTGTTGACCAGCCGGACTAAATCTTCAGCCGGAATAGCCAGGCCGTTCAGGCGAATCCGCTCCCGGAAGTTAAGCAGGTGGGGGCTTGTCACCAGGCCAACTCTATAGCCCAACGCTTCCAGCAACCGGGCGGTCAGGAAGGCGATAGAGCCTTTACCTTTGCTGCCTGTCACCAGGATAGAGGTGAAATTATAGTCGGGTTCGCCCAGGCTATCCAGCAACCGGCGCGTTAGAGCCGGGGTGCGCGTCTGGGAGTCCGGCCCGGTCAGGCGGCTTTCGACGCGCATATAGGAGCTAAAGATAAAATCTTCGGCCTGGGCGGGTGTTTCAAAAGGCACTGAGTTTCTCCTGTTAGCTAAATCAGACTCTGGGAATACCGGGACAGGTCTTATCAAACTCGGCCATAGTCTGGTCTACCAGAATCAAAGTTTTGTGGAGTTGTTCGACCGGACAGGCGCTATTGAAATTGTGGATTTTCTCGTTTATCTGGTGTAGTTTCGTAGTATGTTGGATTATCCAGTTATCGTGGAAATCGGCCAGGCGGCGTAAATCGCGCAGGAAAGTCTGGTAAGAGCCGTTCTTAATTTGAGCCAAACGCCTTACCAGCCAGGTGCGGTGACTGGCCCGTTCGCGTCGGGTCTGGTCCAACTCGGCCATGAGGGCTTTTTCCATGTCAACCCAGGGCGGAGCCGTCCCAGCCTGCGACATAATCCGGTAAGACAGCCGCATGTCTTCATCAACATAGGGGTTGTCTGCTTCCATTTCGAGCGGTTTGCCTTCGTTCTTGAGGTTACTAAACTTACCTTCGTTCATAGCCCGCTGAATTATCGCTTCAACCCAGGTTTCAGTCTGCCGGGGCATTTTGGTAGGATGGTTAAATTCTGCTTCAGTAATGGGGCCTTTTAAAGTCTTTTTCTCTTTAGGTTTTGTCATAATTACACCCTGATTGCATCTGTTACAGGATACCTTGTGATAATCATAACTTATATTACGAGTGAATTATTTTAAAAGTTTCAAAATCCTGGCATTTTAAGCCATAATCAAAACCACATTTAGAGGGTCAGCCTACCAGATTATTTAGTTTCAAGTAAGGCTTTGTAATCAACAAAGCGATAGCCCAGGCCGCGCTCGTTCAGGATGTAGAGGGGATGGGAAGGGTTCGGCTCAATCTTCTGACGCAGGTAAGTTATGTAAAGTCGGAGCAACTGCTCATCATCGCGATATTCCCGGCCCCAGACTTTGGTCAGAAGTTGCTCGTGGCTTATCAGTTTCCCGGCATTACTGACCATGTGGTAGAGCAATTTGTACTCAGTCGGGCGTAATTTCTGGTGTTTGCCGTTTGAGATAACTTCGCGTTTATCGAAATCTATCTGCAAACTATCGTCAATTTTGACCTGGCCCTCCGATTTGCTAACGCTGCTAGGCAGGGCGGCCCGCCGCAAGACCGCTTTGACCCGGCTTGCCAGTTCGCGGTGGTCGAAAGGTTTCGCCACATAGTCGTCCGCGCCGAGTTCCAGGCCGCGCACCTTATCGTTTTCGGTGGCCTGGACCGTCAGCATTATGACCGGAACATTACTGGCCTGACGAATTTCCTTGAGGGCTTCAAATCCGTCCATTTCAGGCATCATCACGTCCAGAATTACGGCATCGGGCAGTACATCGCGGACCTTTTCGATAGCCTGATAACCGTTATGGGCTTCGACCACGTTATAGCCCTCTTTTTCCATAATCGCCCGCACCAGGTCTACCAGCTTTTGTTCATCATCTACTACCAAGACTGTCTGACTCATGTTATTTTTTGTTCTTTCTTTCGTTACCGTCCAGGGCTTTGATATAATCTTGCGCCCGGAAATGCCCGGTGGTACGCCCTGATAATATTCGTCATTTCGGCGGCAGGAGGCCCGGTGTCAGCGATCAGGAAGCCGTAGCGGAAGCGATGCCAGGCATCCCCTTTTACGACTTCAAACAGGCAGGGGCGGCCAGGATAGGCCCGCTCTATCTCCTGAATATCTACCCACGGTAAGGCTTTACCCTGGAAAATTTTGCTCTGGTTTCCGATTACACCTCGCATAAGCTTACCTCCTGCTTATATTTTACCTCAAATCAAAAGCTTACCTGTGTTATATCCGGCCAAAGAGGACCGGTAAATTGGCCGGTTCCTGGCGAGGCAGCGAGAAATTAAAGCTTGACCCGTTAAAATGCTCCTTGCCATCAGTTTCCAAAGCCGATTTGACCCAGATGCGCCCGCCGTGGGCTTCCACAATCGCTTTACAGATGTAGAGGCCCAACCCTGCCCCTTTGCGTTCGCGCACATAGCGGCTGTCCAGGCGGCTGAAGCGCTCGAAAATCCGCTTGCGTTCGCCTTCCGGCACGCCGATGCCCCGGTCGGTCACTTTTACAATAACTTCTTCGCTGGTGGGGTAGGCTTCCAGGATAATCGGCCCACCTGCCGGGCTGTACTTGACGGCATTCTCTACCAGATTAATTACAACCTGCTCGATTTTATCGTAATCGGCTGAAACCGCCGGAAGTTCTTCGCCAGTCAAATTCAGGCTTATTTTGTGGAGCTTGCTGACTCCGCGCATTTTAGTGGCAACCCGGCGCAACAGGCTGACAACATCAAGGGGTTCGCGGTGCAACTCGACCCCACCGGCCTGTAAGCGGGAGGCATAAAGCAAATTATCCACCAGCTTGCTCAAACGTTCGCTTTCCTCCTCGATGATTTGCATCTTTTCCCGGACTTTAACCGGGTCGAGCGGGGTCGTTTCATCGGCATACAGCCCGGCATAGCCTTTTATGATGGCAATGGGGGTCTGTAATTCGTGGCTGATAACCGATAGGAAAGTAGATTGCAATTCCTCGGCCTCTTTGCGAGCCGTAATATCGCGTGCGCCCAGGATACCGCCCAGAATCCGGTTATCGCTGGAAAGAATGACCGAGTAAGTTAGCTCGACATCACGCCGTTCGCCGTCTTTCGTAATCAAGACCACTTCACTGCGGCGGTCTGCTTCCGGCTTGTTTACAAAAGTGCCCAGCCGGATCGGGCAAAGTTTGCCGCAATGGGCATCGCCTCGCGTGGCCGAAATCTGAAGGGCTTCCCAACAATTGCGCCCGCGCAGTTCTTCAACCGACCAGCCGCTAATCCGGGAAAAGGCCGGGTTGAACCCGACTATATTACACTGGCTGTCTACAATCAGGATACCGTCGGCGCTGTACTCGATGACCAGTCCCAACCACTGGCGTTCCTCGACCATGCGTTTGAGTAGGCTGGCATTGCGGGCCACCAGGTCGCTGTGGTCCAGGATTAGACCGTAATGGCTGTGGACAAAGCTGTCATCATCCATCCGGCCTGGAATTACACCCGAACCGGCCACAGGGTCTTCACCGGGCAGCGTGACCGCTTCGCCCAGCATGGGGAAAGCCGCCACCGAAGGTTGCAGCAGACACAGCCCCGCAATGAACTGGTTATCGGCCTGAATGGGCAGGCAAATCAGGTGCAATGGCCCCTGAACGGTTGGAATATCAGCTTGTAGGGCCAGCAGGTCTTCCGACCGGGCCGGACCATGTCCACCGTTCGCCAGATGGACCCGGTTATGTAGTTGCGTTACCAGGTCAACGATGGCCGGTTTTAGCTCGTCCAGCAAAGGTTGAGCCAGGCCGTAGCTTGAAAACTGGCCCGGTACATTGCGGGCTTCATCCCAAAAAGTCAGGACACCGGCCTTGGAGCCAATGGCCTGGACAATATTGACAATAGCCGAATTAAGGGCCGAACGGGTCTGGTCGTTAAACTCCTGAGACGGCTTATCGGGGTGGGCCGCTTTGTCTTTAGCACTAACACGCCTGATTCGCATAGGTTTCCCTTTACTTCAGAACTTCCTTCCAGGTGGTAGCCGCTTCTTGCAAGGCTGTCGAAGGCGGAGTGTCGGTAGTCCAGATTGTATTCAGACTCTTGTTCAGGGCCGCCAGCAGTTTATCCCGGTTAGCCAGGGTCAGCGGAGCGGGCAAAAGGGCCGGCAGCGGTTTGGCCTGGTTGAGCGATTGCGCCATAATCGAGCGAGCCTGGGCTTGCGGGTCGTCCTGGGCGGTGATAAATGTATCAGTCAGGGCTTTCTTCTGGGTCGGCACGACCAGGCCCGAAAATTTGGCGAAGGCCAGTTGATTATCAGAGCTGTTCAAGAATTTAAGCAGGGCCAGCGCGTCCGGGGCTTGCCGGGAAGCTTTGGGAATAGCCCAGCCCTGCAAGTCCATCGGCAGCAGGTTAGCTTTTCCCACGATATGCGGCACTACCAGAGTATCATTATACAATTCCGGGCTGGAGTTTTTCAAACCCGGCAGCAACGGCGCACCATCCATTATCATGACCAGTTGGTTGATCGTGTATCTTTTGAGCGCGTCGGCATAACTCCCGGTCAAAGATTCTTTAGCAAATGCGCCCTGCTTGCGTTTGGTCTGGAAATACTGCCACTTTTCGGTTGTACCGGGCGAAGGAAAAGAGGTCTGCCTGGTCGTGCCGTCGCCACTTACACTGTAAAGCGGCACATCCTCCATCAAAAATTCGCCCAGAGTATCAGGCTTGAACCAGGCCGAAGTGACATCCTGGCCGGTCCTGGTAATCATCAAAGGCAGCATGGTATCCAGTTCGGCGAAAGTTTTGGGCGGTTTGGCCGGATCGAGAGTCGCCTGCTGCCAGAGTTTTTTATTGATAATCGTGACCTGGGTGCTTGCCAGCCAGGGCAAACCATAGTAGATCGAGCCAACCCGCAAGCCCTCAAAAGTAGAGGCCACATAATCATCTTTCAGGTCAGTGCCGCCCAACTGGCCCAGGTCGGCCAGGTAGCCTTTGGCCCCGAACTGGTAGAGGTCGTTGGCATTAAAAAGCACAATATCCGGCTGGGGAGTTTTGCCCGGATTAGCCGAAGCCTCCTCAAATTTCTTAGCCAAATCGCCGCCGAAATCCTGCCAATCCACTGTCACTTTAGGGTTGCGGCTGCGGTAGTTATCAATCTGGTCATTCAGAAACTTTTCATAGGCCGGATTACCCTTCCAGCCGCCGGTCCAGATGGTCAGTATCAACCGGTTGGACACGACGGGGACGGTTGGAGTCGGTAGCGGCTGGCTGCCGGGGATACCCTGGGCCACAATTCCCGAACCGGTTCCGGCCCCACCGGTTGCAGCGGGAGTCGCGCTGCGGGCTGACGGTGGGGCAGGTGTTTTATTAGCCGGAGAGGGCGTATCATTGCCGCAAGCGCCCAGAACTAAGGTGCAAAATAAACTTATAATAAATAAGAAAGCCACTCGGCCATTAGCGTAACCGGGAAATTTACGTGTAAAGCTGCTAAAAATGTTGTTCACCCTTCAATACTAATTTAAGCCGGTTATAAGCTACGGTTTCCGTTTAACGTAACGTTCTACGAAAACAAGTTTACTCTAAAGCGGCAGGTGGTTCAAGTAGCCC
>JAYSYV010000236.1:0-6763 GCA_043727245.1 Chloroflexota bacterium
ATTGGCGTTAAGGATACCTTTGTCCGGCGGGTCATCCACCGGGGAGCGGAGTTTGTGCCGGTCCCGGTGCTTTGCATTGCAATGTGTTTGAAGGGAGAAGAATTTCACGGGATGTACATCGGTTCGCACCAGGAAGCCTGGAGCGCGGCAGCCGATTTATCCGAGAAGCTCAACATTGTCTGGTTGCCTCGGCAGGTGCGCCAGGTACTGGCGATGCCCTCGACCAGATACGACGACCTCTGGACTGCCGCCAAAGCCATGTACAAAACCGAACCGGTCATCGCTGATGGCGGTGAAGTGATTATTTATGCTCCCCACATTACGGAAATCTCGTATACTCACGGCCACCTGATAGACGAGATTGGTTATCACGTGCGGGATTATTTCGTTAAGCAGTGGGACAAATTTAAAGCTTTGCCGGGCGGTATCCTGGCCCACAGCACCCATGTTAAAGGGGCTGGCACTTTCGATGCCGCGACAGGTGTAGAAATCCCCCGTATCAACGTGACCCTGGCAACAAATATTCCCGAAGAACGCTGCCGCCAGGTCAACCTGGGCTACGCGGACTACCGCACCATTGACCCGGAAGCCTGGGCCGAACAGGCCGGGCCGGATAGTCTATTGGTGCGCCACGCCGGGGAAATGTTGTACCGGGTTCGCCCTGAGCAATAACTCCCGACCATTAGTAGATTTTATGTGACTAACAAAAAAGAAGCTTTGCCACAAACTGCCAAAGCTTCTTTTTTTTATTTTTAACGGACCAGTAAAATTTCCCTTATTTGGTCTTAATCCGAACCACAAACTGGGTCGGCTTGACGAACAGCAACGCCACCACCAGCAAAGACATCGTGGTCAGCATATAGACCACCGCCATTGCGCTGATAGCCTGGGAAGGTCGGATACCGGCTGAAAAAGCGTCCGCGTAAAGAGCTACCACCAGGGTCTGGGTGCGAGCGTCCGCCACCAGGAAGGTCAGCTCGAACATGGCTATAGTACGAACCATTGCCAGCATTCCGGCACTCAACAGGCCCGGTATAACCAGCGGTAGTACTATCCGCCGGAAGGTCTGCCAGCGACTAGCGCCCAGCATCCGGCTAGCTGATTCAAGCGAAGTGTCTACCTGCTCGATAAAGGGAGCCAGAATTAAAATCACGAAGGGTATAATCGGCACCAGGTTAATCAGGATTACACCCCACAATGTGCCGCCCAACCCACCCCGAAGTATCACCGTTGCCAGCGGAATACCGTAAGCCATTGGAGGGACCATCATGGGCAACAGGTACAGGCCGGTCAGCAGCGCCCGTGTACGGAACTGCTTGCGGGCCAGCACGTAGGCTGCCGGAAAGCCCAGGAGCAGGGCTATGAGCGTGGTGGTAATCGCGACGAACAGGGTGTTAAACAATAACTGGCCCATATCGTGATTTTCACTGAGATAAGTGTACCATTCGTTGGTAAATCCCTGGGGCAGCCACGTGCCAAACCAGCGCGTACCGAACGACTCGACCAGCACTGTTCCTACCAACCCGATCAGGTTGATAGTAAAAAAGCCGATTATAAGGTAAAAGATGACTGTGCCCAACTTTCCACGGGCCGGTGGACGAGGTTTGCTGCGAGGTGGCAGGACCGGCAATTCAAAATTGGCCGGTAACGTAGTAGGTGTTTGCGCCATAGTTTTTCTTATGCCCCCTTTCCGCCGCCCATAGTCGCGCCGCGAGACATTCGGCCCCGCAACCACAACACGAAAGCGATTATTGCCAGCTCAATGACACCCATTACCAGGGCGATAGCAATTCCCAGCGGGCGATTGTTCTGGTCGTAGGCGGCCTGGAAAGCCGCAATAGATATAACGCGAGTAGCCGCGCTAGGCTCGCCGACCAGGTTTGCCGAGGGGAAAACGCTAAAGTTCGCCACGAAATTGAGGCAAAAGGCGATAGCGATGCCAGGTACGGCCAGTGGGAAAAGCACCCGCCAGAAAGTCTGCCAGCGGCTTGCTCCCAGCATCCGGCTGGCCCGTTCCAGGTCGGGGCTAATGCCCGACATATAGCCCAGAATCATCAGGAAGACGAAAGGAAAACCGTTGATAAAAAGGGCAATTTCTACCCCAATCCAGTTGCGAGTAAGCCGGATAGGGTCTTGAGCCAGCCCGATACCCTGTAGAATCTGGTTGAACCAGCCCCTCGGTCCGAAGTAGCTAATCATGGCCTGAGCGACCATTACAGTACCCAGGGTAATCGGCAAAATCAGGATTATAGTTATCAGCCGTTCAAACTTGATACCCCGCCGCATGAAATAAGCCAGCGGCACGCTCAGGGCCACACTGAAAAGCGTTACCGGCAAGGCTACCTGAAAGGTGGTCCAGATAGTGTCCATCTGGCGGGCATCGTTGAAGAACTGGCTATAATTGTTAAGGGTCCAATCCCCCTCGCCTTTGGCCCCGGAGCGCAAGCTAAGGTCGAGGCCAAAGATAAAGGGGTAGACGAACAGCACGATTACCGCCAGAAAGGCCGGAAGGGACAGGAAAAAGATTTCCTTATCGAAGCGGCGGCGTGGGGTGTCGCCGGTCATAGGTTTAAGCATACACTTACACCTCCTGGCCTTTCAGGGCCGGTTGGGCTGACAGCGAACCTATGGCAGTAGGTGGTAATTCTCCCGATTCATCCTGTGAAAAGAGCAGTAAACGGTCCGAGCGGATACCAAATTCGACATCTTGCCCGTTTTCCAGGGGTTGCTGGCTATGGGTCATCACCTGTTGGCTGCTGCCAACTAGTCTGACCAGCCCTTCAAAGGATTTGCCCATATACTCAACTAACTGGACTTTACCCCGCAAGTGGTTGTAAGGAGGCAAAGGGTCAATAAGGGTTTCATCAGGGCGGGAACAGGCTAACACCGTATCGCCGGTTTGCCAGTTAGCTTCTTTAAGGGTAGTCCTGGCTCGCAGGGGCGGCCCGGCCTGGCCCGGCAATTGTACCAACCATTCAGCACCATCGCGCCCGGTTATCTCTACCGGCATTTTGTTGACGTAGCCCATAAAGTCGGCCACGTACAGGCTACGGGGGTTGTTATAAATCTCTTGAGGTGTGCCTAACTGTTCGACTTTACCCAGCCGCATTACCAGCACCATGTCCGACATTGACATAGCCTCGGACTGATCGTGTGTGACGTAAAGGGTCGTCAGGTTTAATTCCTCATGCAGGCGTTTGATTTCGACCCGCATCTCGTTACGCAACTTGGTATCCAGGTTAGAGAGCGGTTCGTCCAGCAAGAGCAAGGCCGGTTCCAGGACGATGGTCCGGGCAATCGCCAGGCGCTGCTGCTGCCCGCCCGAAAGCTGGGCCGGAAAGCGTTTGCCAAACTCGTTCAAATGGACCAGTTCAAGAGCCTTCTGGGTGCGCCGTTCGCGCTCGGCTTTCGGTACGCCGCGTATTTCCATACCGTAAGCAACGTTTCGAGCCACATTCAGGTGGGGAAACAGGGCGTAACTCTGAAAGACCATGCCAAACCCCCGTTTTTCAGCCGGTAAGTGCTGAATGGGCTTGCCGTTCAACAGGATTTCGCCTTCGCTCAGGTCCAGCAGCCCGGCCAGACAGTTAAGGGCGGTAGACTTGCCGCAGCCGCTGGGGCCAAGCAGCGAGACAAACATGCCGCCTTCCATGTTCAGGTTAAAGCTATGCAGGGCCGTGGCATTACCAAAGCGCCTGGTCACTCCCCGCATTTCCAGACTTTTTATTTTTTCCATAACTATTCCTCAAGGTATCCTGAAACCGGTCGGTTCCAAAGAGAAGCGCCAGGTTTTGCAGACAGGTAATTCACCTGTCTGCAAAACCTGGCTGACCATCTAAAGCGCCTTCCGGCTGTGAGCTATTGACGGCCTACTTTTTGACTTTCGCGCCACCGATTTCCTTGTCCCACTTATTGAAAGCGGCGACCAGGTTTTTGGCATCCAGGGGAATCTCGACCGGCGTATTCTTAATCAGGGCATCGTATTCGGGCCGGCCAAACTCTTTAATAGCGGCCTGGCTGTCGGCGGGAGCCATCGAAAGATCAACGCCTTTTATGGCTGGGCCGGGATAAAAATAACCTTTGTCGTAGTTGATAGCCTGCTGGTCAGGTTTAAACATCCAGTTCATCAGGTCTAAGGTAACGGCCAGGCGGTCATTGTCCAGACCCTTGGGGATAACCATAAAATGAGCATCACCGACAAACTTGAAGTTAGCCACCGTAAAGATTTTGGCTTCTTTCGGCACGGTTCCCAGCACGCGGGGGTTAATATCCCAACCGGTGGTGCTGGCTAACATCCAACGAGTGCCTTCCCCCAGTTCCTTCATAGTAGCGCCGGTTCCGTTAGGGTAATATTCGATGAAGGGGTCAATTTCCTTGAGGAAAGCCCAGGTTTTCTCCCAGCCGTTAATCGGGTCTTTGGGGTCTTTATCGCCCAAAATGTAGGGCAGGCCCATCATAAAGGTACGGCCTGGGCCGGAGTTAGCCGGGCGAGCATACATGAACTTATTCGGGTTGGCCTTGATCCAGGCTTTCAACTCGTCAATAGTCTTGGGTGGGTTCGGCACTTTGGTAGCATCGTACTCGAACAGCGGTCCGCTGGGATAATAGCTGACTACCGTGCCAAAACCCTGGCCGAGTTCGTTAATCCGTTTAGCCGGTTCCAGGTAATTATCCAATAAGCCGGGGAATTTAGCGGTATAATCGGGCAGCAACTTGGTCCAAAGACCTTGCTCAATCCCGGCGGCCAATCCGTCAGTCCCGGTCAAAACCAGGGCAATATCCAGTTTACCGGCATCCTGTTGGGCCTTGATTTTCCCGGCTAGTTCGGGCGCGGTGGCTGTCAGATAATCAATCGTGCCGACTTTATCCGGGTTGGCCTTCTTGTAATTCTCAATCATGGGCTTGGAAAGCTGCAAGTTGCCAGCCACGTCAATGATTTGTAGATTCACCGGTTTGGCCGCGAAGGGCGGGATGGCCTTACCTGTTCCAGTGCTGGCCGCAGTCGTGGCAGTTCCTCCGGCAGCGGCAGTTGTGGCGGTTCCTCCGGCGGCGGTTGTCGCAACAGCAGCGGCAGTCGTGGCGGCTGGGGCTGGCGCGGCGGTATTATCGCCGCAAGCCGCTATCGTGGCGGCCAGGGTTAAACAAACTAACGCCAGGCTAAATTGCCTGACATACTTGGATGTTTGCCTCATTTAGTTCTCCTCCTAGAGAGTAATTTAGAGTACACTATCAGGTAAGTTAGCCTACAATGGCTTTATCAACTGGCCTTGCCATAAAGAATGGTATTACCTATACCGTCCGGGTCGGACAAAGCTTAATTAATACTTTGGATGTACTTCTGATTGAAATATTAAGTTTTAGGTCTGGTTCTTAAGATGAGTGCCACAGGATTCGCGAACTTTTAAGGTACAACTCAGTAAAATTTCTTTGGCCGGTTCGGGCGGCCCGTCTTTAAGCCAATCTACCAGTAACCGAGCGCCTACTCGTCCGGCTTCTTCCACCGGTAGCGCCATGGTGGTTAGTGACGGATTCGTGTAGGCCGCGAAAGGCGGATCGCCGATAGTCACTACTGCTATATCGTGGGGAACTTTCACCCCGGCATCAGCCAGGCTTTTAAGTGCGCCCACCGCCATAGATTCGTTTGCGATAAACAGGGCCGTAGGGCGTTGGGCAAGCTGAAGCATTTGCCTGACCGCCTGGTAGCCGCCTTCGAAGGTATAATCCCCGGCTATAATCCAGTCGGGATATGGTTCGAGATTGCGCTCTCTCAGACCCGCCAGCCAGCCCCGGTAGCGGTTGACCGCGCTGCGGCGTATCTGGCGCGGCCCCGTGATGGTTGCCACATTGGAATGGCCCAGGTCGAGCAAATGGCTGGTAAGCTGCTTTGCTGCCCCGTAATCATCCATCAGAATGCGGTTAATATCCGGCCGTTCCAGACCCCGGTTGATTACTACGAAAGGCACACCTTGCTCTTTAAGGGCAAAAAGATGGTCGTCAGGATAGGTTACTGATAGTGACATGAAAATAAAGCCATCCACCTGCCGACCGCGCAAGGTTTCAACTGCTTGAATTTCGCTGGTCATATCGTGTGAGATACCCAGGACGATACCATAACCCTCTGCGTGTAATACCGACTCGACACCTTCCGTAACCGGCATAAAAAGAGGGTTGCTTAATTCGTTTATTACCAATCCAATCGTGGCGGTAGCCCGCTTAACCATACTCCGGGCGATAACGTTCGGCCTGTATTGTAACAACTGCGCGGCAGACAGCACTCGCTCACGCGTGTTTGCTCCGACATGCCGAGAGCTGCCATTCAGGACGTGTGAAACAGTTCCCACAGATACGCCTGCCTCGCGGGCCACATCCCTGATCGTCACGGTACTAATTTTCATTTTGCATTGTTTTTTGGCGAAACTAGTTTGGTAAAACGTTTCAATTAACTATAGCAAACGCTTTCACCACTTGTCAAGGGGTTTTATAAATATCTTCGATACCAATTATCATATGTCGCGTAAGACCCGTGGTGGCTACCTGGCCTGTCCACCAAGCTATTTGCTGGATCCAATTTATTTTTTATCAGCAGAATTGTTCCTACAGGAATTTTGGGTTTTCTACCCTTCGTTCTAGATTTGAATCTCCAAAAGAGCTTGAAACCAGCACGATGCCATTTTAGGAGGGTATCGGGTTTGACGATGAGCAAGGCTTGATGCCAATTCTTAACCAACCCAGCCAGAAAAACTAGAATCAAGCGGTCTAAAGG
>JAYSYV010000237.1:0-6757 GCA_043727245.1 Chloroflexota bacterium
TATTAATTGACCTGCTTCATCCTCCCGTAATCAAAGGTTAACTACTTCGTAATTCCACTGAAACCCTTGCTTAATTCATTTTCATTATGCTTAGACTAATGAATATTTTCCTGCCTTCAATTGTAATAAGGACTAATATGTTAACCCATGAGAGAATTGTAGAAGAAAAGCTTTCTAACCCTGGTATCCCTCAATCTTCACTGGAATATTTAACTCCCGAACCCCCGCACACAGCTAATTCTGTTAACCCCTCCCTGACCTTACCCGGTCTATTCGAAGAAAGCAGCTTTCTCCGGTTTAGAACTATCGTAGTTTCATTAGTCGCAGCTACAGTCGGCCTGGGCTATCTTATATGGCGCACGCTGGATACGGTAAACCTGTCTGTCTGGTGGATTTCCTTACCTTTGCTTCTTGTCGAATTCCAGGCCTTTGTTAGTTTACTACTCTTTACCTTCTCTTTATGGAATGTTAATTACGTAAAACAAGCTCGGAAAGTTAAGACTTTTGAAGGCCGTGTGTCCGTGTTGATCCCTACCTATAATGAAGGGATAGAAGTTCTATTGCCAACGGTTGCCGCCGCCCTGGCTCTTCAACCGGCCCATGAAACCTGGATCCTCGATGACGGCGACCGGCCGGAAGTGGAAGAATTAGCCCGTTCTCTTGGGGCTAAGTATCTTACCCGTCCCGTTCATTCTCATGCCAAAGCCGGTAATATTAATCACGCTCTGGAATATATCGAGGCTGATTTCATCGCTATTTTTGATGCTGACCATGTAGCCTCTTCCGACTTCCTTACCAATACCCTGGGCTATTTTGACGATCCGAAAGTGGTCCTCGTTCAAACACCCCAGGATTTCTACAACCAGCACTCTTTCGAACACATTCAGAGCGGAACCAAAAGGGCTAAAAAAGCGGAAAAAAGACTGAACCAGCACTATCACGAGCAGGCTTTATTCTACCGCGTTATCCAGTCGGGCAAAAACCGCTGGAACGCAGCCTTCTGGTGTGGGACTAATGCGGTCATCCGGTTAGCTCCCCTTAAAGAAATCGGGGGACTGGCTACCGAAACAATTACCGAGGATATTCATACTACTATTCGCTTCCACCGGCGCGGCTGGAAAACAGTCTGCCATAATGAAGTGCTTGCGCGTGGCCTGGCGGCGGCCACCGCTTCCCAATTTCAGTTGCAGCGGCATCGGTGGGGTACCGGGGCAATGCAGGTTTTACGCAAAGAAAATCCCCTGTTCGTCAGCGGCCTGACTTTGCAACAACGCCTGGCTTATGCTGCGACACTCCTTGGTTGGTTTGAAGCCTGGCGCACCCTTTTTTATTTATTGATGCCGCCTATTGTGCTTGTAACTGGGGCCGTGCCAATTTTAGCGGATCCGTTTCAATTTTTGTTCGCTTTCATGTTGAATTATCTTCTTCAACAGTGGGCTATGATTCTGCTGGGCCGGGGAATGCATCAACCAATAAGCGGCACAATTTTTGAATTGGTACGAATGACCCCTAACCTACTTGCTACTCTCACCCTTTTCAAGAAAGGCCCGCAACGTTTCTCGGTTACTCCGAAAGGACGTACCGGCAAGCGTAGGGAACAAATTTCTCCTCCTCGCCTCCTCATGTGGGTGCTTGAAGCAAGTTGTGTAGCTTCTATAGTATTTTTAATGAAGATAAATGGGTTTCTCCTGGGACATTATTCGCAAGAATGGGTAGCTTATGGGGCCGTTTTCTGGTTAATTTTCAACGCCTGGCTGGTCTGGTTAGCCGTTAGCCGCGTCAGATCAATGCGCTATGCCTCGGAAGTACGCCGTAGTGTCAGATTTGTAACCAATTTAGATGGGGTGGTGGATGGACAGGAATGCAAAGTGCAAAATGCCTCGTTAAATGGCGTGAAATTAGTTATTGCTAAACAGGATAAGGCATTAGCCGGGGATTTTAAGGAGGGCCAGACTCACAACTTAACTATAAACCTCTTGCAGAAGAATATAAACTTAAAAGTGGCTTTGCAAATGATAACCGTCGATGCTAAGACCGGAGAAGTTTATCTGGGATGCGATTTTCTTACCGGCCAGTTTACAGAGCGAGCGATCCTATCACATGTTATTTTTACAGCACCCAAGCTAATAGCTCTGTAAGAAAACAGGGCAATGTCTTTTTGCAATACATAGTCTTGCGATTTCACAGATTTAACCACCCGGTATTGTCAAGTTGTTTTTCCAGGACAGGCAACTTCAAAGGTGAACTTCTTCAAAGCTTTCAAACAGCAGTTAGTTTCAGTGGGAACGCTGCTTTCATTGTTCAGAAATTTGGTCGAAGGAATTATAGGCAGTATCCCATATTTGGCCTTTGTCTGCTTCAGCAACCTGACAATACCTGTAGATTGGTTCATAACCAGTTGGTCCGATAGGCGGCAAACTCCCTGACATGCCTGGTTGAAACATCAGCCGGATAAGGTTCTTTCCCTTCGTTCTTGTGAGAATAATCGGCCCACCACCAGTAGAATCTGGAAACGAATTCGCGGTAATCCAGGAGGGTTTTGGGGGCAAGACCTCCAGCTTTACAGTAATCGAGCCATTCTTCGATCAATTCCTGGAAAGGGGTTAAGGGGGAGGAAGCAGGGACAGACGCTAAAATACCCTTCGTTTCGGCACCCTTTGGAGAAGCTTTTTCGGAGGGTATTAGGAGGATTTAAAATTCTGGATAGATACAGACCGCAAAACAGCCTTAAAAATAATAGCTTTAATGAAAGACATACGGCCTGATCCTTTTAGCGGAATAGGTAAGCCCGAACAATTAAAATATCTTCCGGGCAAACCATGGTCGCGGCGTATTACCCAGGAACACAGACTGGTTTATTTAGTAACCACAAACCGGATAGATTTTCTTCAGGCCCGCTTCCATTACGAGTAAAACAAACTTCAGAACGAATTAATTTCTGGTTCTCAATGCTTAGTGGGCCACTTGTCACGCTAATAGCCTTTAAATTTCAAGCCTAGAGTTGGGCGTTTAGGTTCAAAATCTGATTGGCAGCAACCGTGACAACTGGCCCACTAAGAGCTAATCCGGTTTGTACTGTTGAAAAATCAGGATAGCGTTCTGGCCGCCAAATCCGAACGAATTGCTCATGGCCGTTTTGATAACGCTGGGGCGGGCCTGATTTGGCACATAATCCAGGTCGCATTGGGGATCGGGAGTTGCCAGGTTGATCGTCGGGTGAACCGTCTGGTGCTGCATTTGTAAGACAGTGGCAATTGCTTCGACTCCTCCGGCTGCACCAAAGAGATGGCCTAGCATTGATTTAGTGGCGTTAACCGGTATTTTGTAGGCTCCTTCCCCAAAGACTTGTCTTATGGCAGTAGTTTCCATAACATCGCCTTTAGTGCCGGTGGCGTGAGCGTTGATATAATCTATATCGGCGGGGTGCAGCCAGGCCGATTTAAGCGCCTGGCGCATAGCCCGTATGATACCGGCCCCCGAAGGGTCGGGGTCGGTCAGGTGGTAAGCATCGCAAGACGAGCCAAACCCAATCACTTCGGCGTAAATCCGGGCCTGACGGGCCAGGGCGTGTTCCAGGCTTTCCAGGACCAGCAGGGCCGAGCCTTCGGCTGGTACAAAGCCATCTCGCGCCGAGTCGAACGGGCGGCTGGCCTGTTCGGGCCGGTCGTTATAGTGGCTGCTCATGGCTCGCATCACACAGAACCCGGCCAGACCCAGCTCGGAGATAGAAGCGTCGGCTCCTCCGGCCAGCATAACCTGGGCTGCACCGCGCCGGATTACTTCGGCTGCATCGCCTATACTTTGTGTACCGGAAGCGCAGGCCGTTATGACGGTGCTATTGTAACCCTGTAAGCCTAAATGCATGGCGACCTGGGCCGTACACATGTTGGGTAGAATGGTCGGGAGGAAAAAAGGACTGATGCGGCGACCCCCTTTTTCAAAAAACGTCCGGGCCTCCTGCTCTATTTCGGGGAAAGCCGAGTTGCCGGTCCCCAGTATAATACCGTACTCGCTTGCGTCATTGGCCGGGATTTTTAATCCGGCATCGGCTACGGCCATTTTCGCCGCTGCGATGGCTAACTGGCTCACCCGTGACATGCGTCGGACTTCTTTAGCCCCTATATAATCTTTTGGTTCAAAATCCCGGACTTCTCCGGCTATTTGCGAAGGGTATTCGGTTGGGTCGAAGGCGCTTATCCGTTTGACACCGCTTTTGCCTTTTTCCAACCTCTCCCAAAATTCATCAAGTGATTTTGCCAGCGGATTGAGCGTACCCATGCCGGTGATGACTACCCGCCGGGCCGGGTCTTGTGCTGGTCCTAGCTGGTTATTGTGGGAAAATGCTTGTGGTCCAGGGCCGGTTTCTGACATGGATTTTTATGACCTTTCTTACTTTTCTAACTCTCTGATTATAAGAAATATGTATATACATTTATTATTCAAAAAACTAACGTAACAAACTATTTACCAGGGCTAATTCTTCGAGTAAGAGCTTGAGATGGTCCTGTCCCAGTTTAGCCACTATCTGTGTGTTGGTTTTCTCCCATAAAGGCATAATTTCGTCCAACTTCCGGTGGCCCTGGTCGGTCAGACTAATTAACCGAGTGCGCCCGTCCTGGCCCCTGGCACTTGTCACCAGACCCTGGTTTTTGAGTAACTTCAAGCTGCGCGTGACGCTGGTCTGGTCCATTAACAATTTCACGCCAAGCTGGCTGACCGAAAGCGAACCCTGCTCCGCGATAGCCCCTAGCATAGTAAACTGGGTAATTTTCAGGCCGGTTGGTTGCAAAATAGTGTCACCGTAAAGCGTCGCTGCCCGCGAAGTCTTGCGAAGGTTGCCGATAGCGCAGCGATTTAACTTGTCGAAATCGTTCTGGTTCATTCCTTCTTTCAAAGAATAAAACATATGTATATGCAAGCAATTTTAACCCTACTAGATTAAGGTGTCAAACTGTTCCTAATTGGTGCTAGTAAGTGAGCAATAAACTTAATTGACTACCGGCTACCTGGCTTAACACCCGGCTGAGTTGGTGAGTCAGGTTATCCAACTGGTGAGCGCTGGCGGCAATCAGGTTGGTAGAATCGGCAGTTTGGTCGGCTACTTCGCTGGCCGAACGGATTGCCGCCAGCACCTGTTCGCTTGCTTGATTTCCTCGGTGCGTTGGTTGAACTGGCTTTTATTTTAGCATTAATCATGAAGCCCGGACTCCACAAGGACATCCGGGCTTTTTGTATGTTATAACCGTAACCCGTGTGAGTTAACACCATTGTAATTAGTACAGGGTGAAGCCAAAAATTATTCTGAGCGCATTATTGTATGCCCTTGATAAGGAGCAGAGTAGAATATGATTAACAAGTTTGTTAGAACTTTTAAAGTTTTTCTGGTTATATTATGGGGATTCCTAATTTTAACAGCTTGTGGCGAAGATGTCAGCCCACCTTCAGCCGTTTTAAATACCGCCAGTGTTACTATTAACTCCAAAGCTCTTCCCTGGTGGCCCCACGTCTGTCGCAATTAGCCCTACTCCGGTGGCTCCCACGCCTGCCCTTAATATCCCTGTTACCGCTACTTTTGCACCTACTATTGTAGGTACTCCAACATGGGTCAGCACGCCTAATTTAGCCATTCCGGTCCCCATAACCAGCCCCATTCATAGTAGTGCGGCAGTAGCTTACGATGAAGCCCGGCATCGCCTGACCACCTTTGGTGGTAAATTATACGAACCAACCCGATTCCCCGCTACTACCTGGGTCTGGGATGATACCGGCTGGAAGCTACTTAAACCAGACCATTCACCTTCAGGCCGGGTAGGAGCCAGTATGGTTTATGACTCGGCCCGGCATGAACTGGTTATGTTTGGTGGCAATATATCTACTGATACCGCCTTTAACGACACCTGGATTTGGGATGGTGAGGGTTGGACCCAGGCGCAACCGTCATATGCACCCTCGCCGCGAAATGGTCCCAGCCTGGTTTACGATGCAGCCCGGCAGAAGGTGGTATTGTTTGGCGGTATTGCAAGGGGCGCTAACGGTCAAAACCTTTACCTCAATGATACCTGGATATGAGATGGGAAGGATTGGACCCAGAAGCAGGTCAGCACTCCGCCCGGCCCACGCTTCCATTCAGCGATAACTTATGTGCCTACCCTGGTTTCTAATCCTAACTTCAATAAGGTGGTGCTTTTTGGTGGTAATGGTGGGTCTAATTTAGTTAACCCTGACGTGCTTAATGATACCTGGACCTGGGATGGTCAAAACTGGCATCAAGAAACTCCTACTCCTTCGGCTCTGTTTCTAACTGACGCACTCGGCCTGGTTTATGACCAACATCGAAAATCAGTAGTGCTATTGGGCAGTAATGGTATAGGTGGTCAGGCTCATAAGTTAAACTGGGTCTCTTACTGGGATGGACAAAGTTGGCGGTCGGACGAGCAACTAACCTTTAGCGAGGGCCAACGACCGGCCAATATCCCCTGGAACGAAGGCGGCCAGGTTGTTTATGATACCTCTCGAAAGGCTATAGTTTTACTGACAATGGGTAGTAGCGACAAGCCTGATGATCCTTTTACAAATGAAATGTGGATTTTAGAAGGCCAGACCTGGCGTAAAATATATTCGTAGTCCGGCCAAATTTGGGATCAGACAGTTAACCTCAATGGTTCCAGGTTCCGTGAGCGGCGGCCACCCCTAACCCGCTGGCGACATTGGAGAAAGCATCCTGGAATCGCAAGGCTGCCGCGCCAAACTTGCGTTC
>JAYSYV010000238.1:0-6749 GCA_043727245.1 Chloroflexota bacterium
CATCTGATTTTAGAAGAAAGCGCCGAGTTTGAGCTTGTTTTGGAAGCTTTGAATGGTCAGACCGCTCTTAGTCAGGCCGAGCAACTTTTGCCTGATGTAATCTTATGCAGTATAAACCTGCCCGATATGAGTGGGTTTGAATTATGCCGTGCGCTCCGCCGCCGATTACCCCAGACTTCGGTGATTCTCCTTAGCGATGCTGAGGATGACGAGCAGTTGTTTTCGTCCCTGAAGGCCGGGGCAGCCGCCTATTCAGATAAGAATATGAGTTCGGCCAGGCTTATAGAACTGGTAAGGCAAGTGGTTAAGGGGAATTACCTCATAAATGAGCAGGTAATCTTGAAGCCATTGGTTGCCAAACGGGTCTTAAACCAGTTCAATGAGTTAACTTCCAGCGTAGAAAGCCAGGTGAGCTACATCTTTGCACCTTTAACAGGCCGGGAAATTGCCATATTGGATTCGATTGCCCGTGGTAACACCAATAAAGAAATAGGGCTGGAACTGGTAATTAGCGACCAGACCGTAAAAAATCATATAACCAATATTTTAAGGAAATTGAACGCCAACGACCGTACTCAGGCAGTTATTACCGGCATCAGGAACGGTTGGATTAATATTTAGATTTCCAGCCGTTAAGCCCTTGTGCCGTTTCAGGAAAATCTTTTGCCATAAATAACCACACCGCTGCGGGTTGCTAAAGAACCAGCTTTCATATGTGTGTGGCAACCTATATGTGTGACAACGTACAGACCGTTTTAGCTTTCTACTTTATGATTAAAGGTGGGACTATGAAAGAAGACTCTTTTTTTTAACCTTCGTGTTTCCAATGCTGACAGAACCAGCCACACCACTTATAGTGCTGCAAATACCTACCGCACCTCCGGTAATTTACTCCAGGAAAAAGAGGTTCCAGGGCAGTCCTCTTTGAATATCCAGATGTCTTTTGAAATCGGCAAATGTTACAAGTATCTTTGGCTGATATGACACTACAAAACTTTGAAAAACTAACTGCATTTCGCTCTTTCTTTAACCCACTGAAGTACTCCGCTATAGTGGAGCAGGGTTATATTTTTATGGGCAGTTTTATTAATACCTTTCGGTTTCTCAGGAAAGTTACTTGATGCAACCTATTAGCGTAATGGTCGTAGAAGATGAAGGTCTGGTGTCTTTATTTTTACAAAAGACCTTAAAAGAATTTGGTTATCAAATTGCAGCCAGCGCTTTTTCGGGTGAAGAAGCCCTGTCAAAGGCTATTTTGCAAAAACCCGACCTGATATTGATGGATTACCAGCTAAAGGGTCATCTGAGCGGGGTTGAAACCGCCAAGCTAATCAAGCAAACTCTGGATGTGCCGGTAATTTTTCTTACGGCGTACAGTAATAAAGATACGATTGAAGAAATTATTAAGGCCGAACCATTCGGTTATCTCCTAAAACCGGTTGATGAAAGAGTCCTCTACACTACGATTGAAACGGCTATCACCCGATACCGGCTAGAAACCAAACTTGAAGAACAAGAGCAACTGGTCCGCAAACTTAATGAAGACCTGGAATTCCGGGTTAAGGAACGTACTCACGAACTGAAAGTTGCCAACCACGAATTAAAAATTCAAATCGGTCTGCGTAACATCCTGGAAAATGAACTGCACCTTTCCCTGGAAAAGGAAAAGGAGTTAAGCGATCTAAAAACCCGCTTTATTGCTACCACTTCTCATGAATTCCGTACACCATTAAGTATTATTCTAAGCTCTTCCGAAATGCTGGGGACATATGGGTATAAATGGAGCGAAGAGAAGAAAAAAGACCTGATTAATCGGATTATTGTCGCCGTTAAACATATGACTACCCTTTTGCAAGACATACTTTTTCTTAATAAGGATGACGCTGGTAAACTAGAGTTTAAGCCCGAGCCGAGAGACCTGGGAAAGCTTATACACGAAATAATCGAAGAAGCCCGTTCCAGTGACCAACGCGAATGGATAATCAGTTTAACGGAATCCGAGGGGCCCCAGATTATATGGGTAGATGAAAAACTACTGCACCAGATTCTAAATAATTTACTTTCCAATGCTATGAAGTATTCACCAACCCGGCAGGAGATAGATATAGAATTGCGGTGGCGTTCCTACGAAGTTGAAATCCGCGTTCACGATTATGGTATTGGTATTCCGGCTAAAGACCAGGCCAATCTTTTTGATAGTTTCTTCCGGGCCGACAATGTAGGTTCGATTGGCGGGACCGGACTGGGTTTGACTATTCTTAAAAGAGCGGTGGACCACCACGGTGGCAGTATTAAGGTCGAAAGCATCGAGGGTGCCGGCAGTACTTTTATAGTTAGTCTGCCAATTACCTTGCCTCCTGCCCCTGAAGTAGCTTCCCCAATAAATGACGATTTTAATAAGGGTATCGTGGAACTGGACCAGCATTGGTCGCTGCTGGAAAGAGCACTTGAGGCGACCAAGACCGGCATTATTATAATAGACCAGTGCCGCCCGGATTGGCCGATTATTTATTGCAATTCCGGCTTTGAACAAATGACCGGCTATAGCCGGGACGAAATTTTAGGCCAGAACTACCGCTTTTTACTCGATGAAGACCATGCGCAACCGGGCATAACTGAAGTAAGGACGGCCATGATGGAAGGCCGAGAAAGCACAATCATCCTCAGAAACTACCGTAAAGATGGCACTCTATTTTTGAATGAGCTAAACCTGTCGCCAGTCAAAGATAATGGTGGGTCCGTAATTAATATTATCGGGACCATGCATGATGTCACCCGCCAGTATCACCAGGAACCAGACTAATTATAGGATACAAAACTTTTCGTTCAGGTAAGCGGTTCAGCCACGCCTGACAAAATCTGGTAATATTATCAACAAAATTAATATTTAAGGAGTTAGGCTTTAGATGTCCATTCTAAAATCAATTGAGAAAGTTCAGATGCAAAATCTGCCTAAAACCCCAACCGGTATTCGGGGGCTTGATGAAATAACGGATGGCGGTCTGCCAACTGGCCGTCCTACCCTGGTCGCCGGTAGCGCCGGTTGTGGTAAAACTTTACTAGCGGTCGAGTTCCTGGTTAGAGGTGCGACCGAGTTCAATGAGCCGGGTGTTTTCATGTCTTTTGAAGAAACTTCTGAGGAAATCGCCCAAAATGTAACTTCCCTCGGCTTCGACCTGGCCGACCTGGAAGCCAGAAGCTTGTTGTCAATGGATTATGTTCACGTCGAACCCTCTGAAATTGAAGAAACCGGCGAGTATGACCTGGAAGGCTTATTCATCCGGTTGGGTTATGCCATTGACTCGATTGGGGCCAAGCGAGTGGTCCTTGATACTATCGAGACTCTTTTCGGCGGCCTCCACAACCAGTCTATTTTGCGGGCCGAAATACGCCGCCTTTTTCGCTGGCTTAAAGCTAAAGGGGTCACAGCGGTTATTACCGGGGAGCGCAGTGATGGCAATTCTATTACCAGGCAGGGGTTGGAAGAGTTTATTTCGGATTGCGTCATTCTGTTAGACCATCGCACCCTGAACCATATTTCCAGCCGCCATATGCGGATTGTTAAATACCGGGGAACTTCGCATGGTACAAACGAATATCCCTTCCTGATTGGCGAAAGCGGCATTTCGGTCCTGCCGATTACTTCGCTGGGTCTGAACCATCAAGTCACTGACCAGCGGGTTTCCACCGGTGTGAGCGGTCTGGATGAAATGCTGGAAGGCAAGGGCTTTTACCGGGGCAGTTCCATCCTGGTATCCGGCACGGCTGGAACAGGTAAGACCAGCCTAGCGGCTTCTTTCGCCGAGGCAACCTGTCTGCGGGGTGAGAAGTGCCTTTATTTTACCTTTGAAGAATCTGTCAACCAGATTGTGCGCAATATGAGTACAATTGGCCGCAATCTCCAGCCTTTTATTGACCAGGGACTGCTCAAGTTCCAGGCTTCGCGCCCGACCCTTTACGGGCTGGAAACCCACCTTGCCATAATTCATAAACTGGTGGGCGAATTTAAACCTTCGGTGGTGGTCATAGACCCGGTAACAAACTTTATATCGCATTCCAATTCGCTGGAAGTGGATTCAATGTTGATGCGGCTGATTGATTTCTTGAAAATGGAAGGCATTACGGCTTTCTTTACCAGCCTGACCGGCACCAATGACGTGGAGGAAAGGTCCAGCACCAACATTGCTTCCCTGATTGATACCTGGCTGTTGTTGCGTGATATAGAAATAGGTGACGAGCGAAACCGGGGCATTTACGTCTTAAAATCGCGGGGTATGGCCCATTCCAACCAGATCCGGGAATTTATTCTGAGCGACACCGGTATTGACCTGGTGGAGGTTTACCTGGGAGCGGAAGGGGTCGTTACCGGGTCGGCGCGGGTGGCGCGGGAAGCCCTGGAAAGAGCCGATGTTATAAGCGGCCAGCAAGAACTTGAGCGTAAACGGCTTAATCTTGAGCGCAAACGCAAAGCGTTGGAAGTGCAGATTGAAAATCTCAATGCCGAGTTTAGCGCCGATGAAACCGAGTTGAAGGCTTTGCAAGAGCAGGAACTAAATCAGTTGAGCCAGGTAAAACAGAACCGGCAAGCTATGGCCCGTAGTCGAAAGGCATTTAGTACCAACGGTGTCACAAAACAGTAGCTTTAAGCAAACCGTAGTTATACAAGAAAGGTGATGACTGATTTGTCTACAAACGATGTAGAACTGGAGGATACGGTAGATTCTGACGAACCTGATGTATTGTGGGAATTGCGCCTGTATGTAGCCGGTCAAACTCTCAAGTCAATAACCGCTTTTGCTAATCTGAAACGGATTTGCGAAGAATATATGCCAGGCAAATACAAAATAGAGGTGATTGACCTTATTCAAAACCCTCATTTAGCCAAAAGCGACCAGATACTGGCAATTCCTACCCTGGTTAAGAAACTACCTGTGCCTATTAGTAAAGTAATTGGAGACCTTTCAAATTTAGAAAGAGTTCTGGTCGGGCTTGACCTTGTGCCTCGCAAAGAATAAAACAGTTGAAGGACTTTTCCCTTTTGATAGTTACTGGCAATCGTTGATATCACAGTTTTATTGTAGGCTTAGTAGTCTGTCAAGCAAGTTTCTACAGCTAAAATTGTGCCTAAAGTTCAGGGCAATCATTACAAGTCTTCGTTGACAGCCTACTTAGTACAGCTACCCATAAGTGGGGTATGTAATTATCAAGCCCAATTCCATCCCCTATTTGTAGGTAGCTGTACTTAGGGAGAAAACCAATATCTTATGAGTGACTCATTTAAGGATGTCGCTAAAAACAACGTTAGTGATGACGCAGATACATATGCGGCTTTTGACGAAGCGTTAAAAGAACGGAGCAAAGCTTTTTATACTTTGCGTCTGTATATTATCGGTAATACTGCCCTGTCCTCGAAAGCCATCCAAAATATCCAGAAGATGTGCCGGGAACGGCTGGCGGGCCGCTATGAACTGGAAGTGATTGATATTTTTCAACAACCCCATCTCGCCAGCCAGGCCCAGATTATTGCCGCCCCTACCCTGGTTCGGCAATTACCCTTGCCTTTACGTAAACTGGTGGGCGATATGGCCGATGAAAAACGGCTGCTGATTGGTTTGGATATTCTTGAAAAAGATGGTTAATCAATAATTCATACACTTTGCCTGGAAAACAATATGCCTAAATCTATTAACAAGCCTGATAATATCAATTTAGAAGAATTTATAGATCAACTCCAACAACGCCTGAGCGAAGCGGAAGATACTTTAAGAGCTATTCGCAATGGCGAAATTGATGCCCTGCTGGTCCAGGGCGATGCCGGTGAGCAGATTTACACGCTCAAAGCGGCTGATGCTCTCTACCGTCTGTTTGTAGAAGAAATGGTGCAAGGGGCTGTTACTATGACCAGGGAGGGCATGATTCTTTATTGTAACCGGCGTTTTAGCTTTTTCCTGGGCCGGCCTCAAGAACACATTGTCGGCCACTCGTTCGGAGATTTTGTCAATCCGGCGGAACAGGCAGCTTTTGAAAGATTACTTAATCGGAGTTCCAACGGGAATAGCCAGGGTGAGATAAATCTGACAGATGTTGAAGGTAAACTTATTTCCTTTGAACTGGCTCTTAATCCGCTCTGGGTGGACAATTCGCTGATGATTTGTGTGGTAGCTACCGACTTAACCGATCATAATAAGGCCGAGGAGACTCTGCGAACTGCCATCCAGGAAAAAGACATCCTGTTCAAAGAGGTTCACCACCGGGTTAAGAACAACCTCCAGGTGATTAACAGCCTGTTAAGCCTGCAAAGCGCCAGCCTGCAAGACCCCAAGGTTGTTGAAATATTCCGGGAGAGCCAGAACCGGATACGGTCTATGGCCCTTATCCACGAGAACCTTTACAACTCAAAAGACCTTTCCCAGGTCAATTTAAGCTCCTACATTCATCAACTGACCAGTAGGCTTTTTCAAACCTATAACGTTTTAACCGATAAGATTTTTCTTAACTTAAATATCCAGGAGATTCAGCTTAATATAGAGCAGGCTATTTCTTGCGGGCTTATCGTGAACGAATTGATTACCAATTCGCTTAAATACGCTTTTCTAACTGACCTCAAAGGTCAGGGCATTATTTCTATAGATATGCAGACTCAATTAGATAACCCGTCGATTATCTGCTTAGAAATACGTGACAATGGGGCGGGCCTCCCGGCTAACTTTGACCTGGAAAGCACCGAAACTTTAGGCTTTCAAATTGTC
>JAYSYV010000239.1:0-2169 GCA_043727245.1 Chloroflexota bacterium
CTATTTAATGAATTATGAGCAAGAGCGAACCGCCGAAGGAATATTGTTTACCGACCAGTACCAGCTTACAATGGCCCAGCTTTATTTTCGGATGGGCCAGCACGAACAGACCGTCCAGTTTGACCACTATTTTCGGAGCTATCCTGATTACGGCAAGCATAAAGCAGGATATTGTGTAGCCGCCGGATTGGAGTGGCTGCTGGACTGGATGCAAGAAGCGCACTTCCGGGACCAGGATATAGAATACCTGGCGGCCCAGAAAACTAGCAAAGGTAATCCTATTTTCCAGAAAGATTTTCTGGAATGGCTCAGGAAAAACGGTAACTTCAGCGGTATTTCTTTACGGGCGGTTCCAGAAGGTCGGGTGGTCCATCCCCACATCCCGATGACAGTTGTGGAAGGCCCCTTAATAATGGCTCAAATTCTGGAATCGTCCCTTCTCAACCATCTGAATTACCAGACCTTGATTGCCACGAAAGCTTCTCGGATTCGAGATAGCGCCCAGACGCGCATGCTCCTTGAATTTGGCATGCGCCGCGCCCAGGCTAAAGGGGCCAACGCCGGGACGCGAGCGGCCCTGATAGGCGGTTGCGACTTTAGCTCTAATGTAGGTATTTCCCATGTCTTGGGTTTTGTTCCCAAAGGCACTCACGCTCATAGTATGGTCCAGTACTTCAAGGCGATAGGCCAGGACGAACTGAGCGCCTTCCAGGCTTTCGCCGACGTTTATCCCGATGATTGCCTTTTGCTGGTGGATACTTTTAACACCCTGGAAAGCGGCGTACCCAACGCGATAAAAGTTTTTGAGAAGTTGCGCCAGAAGGGCCACGAACCGGTCGGCATCCGTATAGACTCCGGCGACCTGGCCTATTTGAGTATCCAGGCGGCCCGGCTGCTAAATGAGGCCGGGTTTCCAAAAACTTCGATTGTCCTTTCTAACGAACTGGACGAACTGGTAATCTGGCAGATTCAAACCCAGATTAAGGAGGAAGCCTCGCGCTATGGGATTGAGCCGGAAGATGTCTTGCACCGGCTGGTCTATGGCGTAGGCACGAACCTGGTAACATCGGAAGGAAGTCCGGCCCTGGGTGGGGTCTATAAACTGGTGGCGGTCAAACATGCGAATGAGTGGGTTCCGGCTATCAAGATTTCGGAAATGCCCTTGAAGACACCCAACCCCGGCCAGAAACAGGGCTGGCGAATTTACGACAAGCGCGGCCTGGCGACAGCCGACCTACTGAGCCTGGTGGACGAAGACCCTCGCCAGGAAGACCAAATCCTGGCCCGCCATCCTTCCGACCAGGCGAAAAGCCGCACTATCAAAAAATCCGAGGTTGGTGAGATTGAGCCGCTGTTGGTAGATATTTTGAAGGAAGGCAAGCTGGTCTACGACCTGCCTTCGATTGATGATATGCGGGTCAGGCGCAGCCAGGATATTGCCCGGCTGGACGTAGGTGTCCGGCGTTTAATAAATCCGCACATTTATCACGTATCGCTTACCGGCAAGTTGTGGGACTTGAAACAACACCTTATCGAATCGACCCTCAAATCAAGTTAAGCGTGATTTAGCTATAGATAATAAACAGGATGTGACTGTCGAAAGGTCACATCCTGTTGGTATCAAGAAAAATAATATTGTGAAGGAAAAGTTAGAAAGGCTTAGACACCCAGGGAAGCTTCAAACTTAACCGCGTCATTCACCCACTCTTTACCGGCTTCCACAATTTTGTTCAGGGTCTGGATTAACTCCTCGAACTGGGGAATTACTCTGCTTACGAAGGACTCACGGGTCTTATCGGCTGACTCACCAACCCAGAAGTTGGTGGTCTGGCGATATGTGTCGCTCATACTTTTGAACAAGTTGGATAATTCGCCATTTTTCTGCTGGTGGTCGTCCATCTGGGCCTGGATTTGGGGCGGATAAATCTGGGCCCGGTCGGGAGTGTTGGTGGAGATGCTAATTTCCGCGAAAGGCGGCGAACCGTAGTCGCTCTTAGCTCCTTCGGTGGCAAATTTCTCAATCAGTTGGTTTACAACGTCTTTGCAGGCGCTGTTGAAAGCGTTGTTAGCGGCTACAACCGCGCTGCCGGTCTGGTTAATCTGACCTTCCGCCTGTTTAATTAAATCAGCGAAGCCTACCGCGAAGGTCAGGGTAGATGCCTGCTGCAA
>JAYSYV010000240.1:0-2167 GCA_043727245.1 Chloroflexota bacterium
TCAAAGCCGCTCAATAGTGATGGGGTGGCGGTCCGGTACGGCGTAAAGGTATCGCGCTGGCCGGGCAAAGGCGGCGACAGTTCGTTCCAGGCTGCATAAGCGTATTCCAGGGGAACCTGGCTGTTAAAGCGAGCCTTATTGGTATACCAGGGTGACGCGCCCGCTTCAATGGTTTCTTCAGCCAGTTTGCCCCAGAAATCAAAAACGCGCTCCCGGAAGATTTCCCGGTAATTGATGCCCTCGCGCCAGTCAAATTTTAGGAAAGCCGATACCGCCTGTAAGGACTGGCAGACCATCGGGTAATTCTTCAACTCCCGAATTTCGTTTTCCAGGTAGGAAACTACCGGCGAATCGAAGGCCGCCAACTGGGTCAGGAAGTCGTACAGCGGAGTCGCGCCCAGGATATTGGGCAGGTGGCGGGCCAGCCCTTCCAACAAAACCTGCTGGGACCATTTATCGAAGAAAATCAGGTGAATCGGGGCTTTGGTCTCGCCCTTAGCGTCAGGGGCGGCCAGTTGGACCAGGGCCGTTAAAGTCTGGTCAATCCAATCCAGAAAGAGGGCCGCTTCCTTCTCAGCCGTATCGGGAGGACCGCTGGCGATTCGCACAATGTTGCGCCGCCGCTCCGGTCTTTCCTGGCCGCCTTCCGAGGCCACCACCAGCGCACCCAACAAGTAAACCCGGTTTTCCAGGTAATCTTGCTGGGCATCCAGGTAAACCCGAATCAGGTTTGGATTTTGCTTTTCGTCCGAATAAGGCAGCGAACCGTGGCCGACACTGGGAATATAGCGCAGGGCTTCCAGCGGTTCCCCCTTAAATTTCCGGTAGAGCCTGGCCCGGTGTATCAGTTCGTCTACCCGTGGCCCAACCGGCCAGGTGGTCGCCAGGCGGCGGTTTATTTCCTCCTTGCCGGGCGGAGTCAACAGTTCTTTGCCGGGCGGGTTTAGCTCTTTTAGGTGAGCCAACTCGCGCACGTTCTGGATACCATTGCGGCGCAAAGCCTCTTTGTCTACCTGGGTAAGATGAGGGAGTAGGGAGAGGTCGTCGTGTTCGGCGCTCCATTTCATGCAAAACGGATTATACAGACAAGAATCGCACTTGGTGGTCAGGTGGAAGGGGCTTTCTTCCAGCGGGGCCAGCCACAACCGGAAGGCTTCTGAATCCGGCCCGGTGACAAGATTTTCGACCTCGGCCAGGTAGGCCAGTGGGTCGGTAATAATTTCCAGGTAGGCCGTACCCAGGCCGAAAACCGCCTGAGACGCAGCGCGGTGGGCTTCGAGCAGGGCGGCATCTTCCGTGCTTAACTTTTCGGTTCCGCCGGTTGGTCCCCGGTATAAAATAGCTGTGACCCTTTCGGCCAGGTCTAAACCGGCTTGCTCAAACAGGGCTTCGACCATCACCCGGTAGAAAGCCACCTGCAAACGATGCTCCACTTTTGGCCCGGCTGAACTTTTCATATCAGCGATGATAAAATTCAGGCTGCCCCTATCGTCACGCTCTAGCCGCAAAATATCCAGGTCGCCCCGCATCTCCCAACCGCTGACCTCGACCTCCAACCGGACCTGGAACAAAATAACCGTCTCGCCCGCTTTCAAGGTGCGGGCCAGTTCGACCAGTTCCCGGTTATGGTTAAAAATCTTGCCGGGTGGCCGGGTAAATTGCTCAATGCGAAAGTGTTTGCCCACTTCGCTTTCGACAGCGGTTTCAAAGGTGGCCCCGGACCGGGTTAAGAGCGGCCCAATAGCTTCCGGCGCGACTCCGTACTGGGTTAGCAAACTGCGTCCAGTCGAACGCTCTTTAAGCCGCAACGCCAGGTAACGGCGGCATTGTTCCAGGCGAATGTATTGTGAAATGTCGGTCGGGGAAATTCTGCGGCGGGTGTTGTTCGAATCCTGAAGGGGCTGGTTGGACATGTGAGACACCTTTTGAAAGTCATTTTTTGGAATCAGGTCTGGGCAGGTCTAAAGTGCCGCCTGGTTTTTTTTGATATAGTTCTCTAGCAACTGGTGGGCGCGGCCTCGGATAGTTTTTTGAACCGGGCTGCTCCAGCCCAATAATAGCCCCTTGATACCCAGGGCTTGTCTGGCCCAGCGCCACAGGTCAAAGGTATCACGCTGCTGGAAAACCAGGCCGTCTTTAAATTGAAAAGCCGAATTAATCCGGTTAA
>JAYSYV010000241.1:0-6740 GCA_043727245.1 Chloroflexota bacterium
GACTGGCATCATTTTTAGTCAGATTATCCAGAGCGCAGCCGTAAAGCTCCTGCAAACGGCTTTCCAGTTCAGCCTTGTCTACCTCACGCCGAGCAGCCATTTTAAGGATGGCCTGGCGCTGCTGTTCGGTCGCAACCTCGCCAGAGGCTACTACCGAACGAGGGATCGGGTTGTTAGTCTGCATGGCCGGACTGGCGGCGTTCGCGGTAACTAACGGGGTAGGAGCCTCCTGGGCCGGGACCGGATTCATGCGAGTTGGGCGGGTAGGCATCTCAGTGTTAACCGGGCGCGGTAAGCCAGTCGGTGCGGCTGGACTATTGCTATTATTAGCATTGCCGTTAGCGTTCCGGGCGGTAGGCCGAGCGGTTTCGCGAGGCTGACCGTCCACCAGTTCGTTATCGTACAGGCTGTTGCCAAACTGGTCGCCAAAGCAGCGCAAAGTCCGTTTTAGAGCGTCCGTAATGGCTCCTTTGCGGGCCATATCGTGAGCGTCAATTTTAGCCCGTGGGTTGCGCCCTTCCTGAATCGGACAGACTCCTTCTTCCGTAATCGGTATACAACCACTCACGGTCAGTTTTACCCGTGCGGCATAATAACCCCCGATAATTTCGCCATTTTCGGCCAGCACACTCTGTAATTCTACGCCCAAAAGATCATAACCCCAGTTGCCATAGCCAAATATTTTATTGGCCGTATCTATAACATCATGCCCTTTGAGATAGGACAGTTGCATTCCGCCGCCGCCCTGGCGATGTTTAACCCGCCTGGCATCAAGCGGCTGTTCCAGTTGAGTAATTTGTTCCGGTGTAAATGGTGACTGACTCATTTTTCCCTACCTTTTAATTCCTAATTTTTATTAGCCCTACGCTTATATATCGTAAAAGTTGTAAATTAGAGCCACTGTTAATTCTATTTTAGCATATAAGTTCGTATTATCAATAGGTAATTAAAAGCCGGGAATATTGTTTATTAAGACTCCCCGGCTCTTTTTCAGGGACTGCCATCTCACAATCGAGGGGCAGTCCCGGCAAAGTTGTTAGCGGTTCTTGCGAACGGCCATTCGCAGACCAACCAGGCCCGCCAGGGCCAGCACACTCAAACCTGCCAGTATCGAGATCAGGCCAAGCGCAGTCCCGCCGTTTTCAGCTTGACCACCGAAGCCGGTAGCAGGAGCCGCCGGGGCACCACCCTGCCCGCCGACAGTCGTTGCCACCGCTGCTGTGGTTACTGCCGCAGTGGTTACTGCTGCTGTGGTTACTGCCGCTGTGGTTACTGCTGCTGTGGTTACTGCCGCAGTTGTGGCTACCGCTGTAGTGGCTGCCGCAGTGGTAGCTGCCGCAGTTGTGGCTGCCGCAGTTGTGGCTGCCGCAGTGGTAGCTGCCGCAGTTGTGGCCTGAGCCTGAGCGCCCGATACCACTACGGCCACCAGACTCTGGAAACTAGAACCGGAAGCGGGTAGCAAGAAACCTACCGGCAACCCCTGGGTATTAGCTGTACCCTGGATGGTGGCCGTACCGTAGGCCGACTGGGGCGAGGTTTCTTTAATATTCGTAAGAGTTAAATTGCTGATCTGGGAAGCATCGCCTGAAGGAGCCGTCCCTGTTCCGGCGTTAGTTACAATCTCCTGGGCGATAGTAGTCCCGGCATTTTTCAGGTCGTGGAAAGCCAGATTATCCTGCAACCGCCAGACCGCCAGTTGGACCTGATAAGGTTGGCTGGTTACATAGCCTTTGCTAATTGCGTAGACCAGCCCGGCCCGCACTTTAGCGTCGGCCAGACCCTGGGCTTTAATAGTCTGCCCTTCGGGAAACGTCTTGCCAAAGTCCAGGCAGAAAACATTAATAGTTGAGCCACTGTTTGCCGCAGCAGTAGTTCCTGCCGCCGTAGTTGCCGCAGAGGTTGTAGTCCCGGCTGTAGGCGTGCCGCTAGTTTGAGCCAGGACACTGCCGGAGGGGGCCAGGAAAAGCCCGAATCCCAGGGCTAACATCAGAAATCCTACCAGCGCCAGGCCGGCAAGGACACCGCCCCGCTTTGATCGCGCCGTCTTACTGTTGAACATCATCCCAATTCCTTTCGTTCATTCTTAAATATGAAGTAACTTCGTGGTAAAGAAATGTCAAAACACCCATTTCCAATGGGCCTCAAGTTGGTCTGCTATTTTTTTAAGCAACATATGTGCCATCTAACCCCTGAAAAGCCGGTTTAATTGGTTTGAAGTTAATCATTATGCTGGTGGATAAGCTCGGAAAACTTACCGTATTCGAAAGTATTAGCTAAAAAGTGGTTGAAAAACCGACCACTTTAAACTATAGTAAGAACCGTGAGAAAATTAATCGCTTTTCTAAGGTTATATTCGGGTGGATTCCTGGGGAACTGTTTGCTGGTAATAGCGGCTTTTGGACTTTTTCTAGCCCTAAGTTATCCTGGAAACACCCAGCGGCTCCCGATTGAACGAGTAAAAGATTTCTCTGACTTTGCCAGTCTGAACGGAGTCGAACCCGGCCCGGACGGCCAGGCTTTCGCCTGGACCAAGCACGACTCCTACTTTGTTTTCGAGACTCTGCCGCGCTTCTTGCCGCTGACTATTACCGTCGAAATGTCCTTGAACCGGCCCGCCGGAGAACCCCCGGCCCGGCTAATTATTAGCGAAGTTAACGCCGGCGAATATTCGGCGGTCCAACCTATCGCCAGCTTTGAGTTCGTACCCGACCATCCCGGCTTTCAAGCCTACACCTTACAGATACCGGCCCGGCCCGGTTTACTGACTGGCCTGGTCCTGGAATTTGATGCCAACGCCTTTCGTGCGCCGGGTGATGGCCGCTTACTGGGTGTGGCCGTGCAGGGCTTTACTATAACCGCCAATGGCGATCCCTGGTCCGGCCTTATAACCCCTTACCCGCTGGGATTAGCTGTCGGGTTATTGTTAATAGTAATGGCTGGCTGGTTCCGGTTGGCGCGGCTGGGCTGGTTGGAAAGCGCCATATTGCTGTTAATGCTGGCCCTGACTGCCGCCGAACAGGTCCAGTTTTTACGCGTTGCAAGCTGGTTGCTGGTGCTGTGTGCCGGGGGAATAGCCATATGTGCGCTTGGCTGGTGGCTGGCTCATCGCAAAGCCGGACCGAGCGGTTTTTCCAGACTTGAGATATTCTGGATTCTAGCGGGTATCCTGCTGCTGATAATTTTCTTTTTGCCGAGCGACGATTTTTCATTTGATACCAATCTTTACCGGGATTGGATTGGCGAGGTTCTTAGATATGGCCCCATTGACTTTTACAGCCACTCGGACTCTTTTAATTACCTGCCCCTGATTATTTATATCTTCTGGATTTACGGTAATTTAACTGCCCTGGTGGGTCTCTCCCAGGACTTGCTGGTTTTCCGGCTAGGCATGAGCCTGTTAGTCCTGGGCTGTGCCTGGCTGTGTTATCGCCTACTGCGGCCCGCCGACACTTCGGTTCGCCAGGTAACTATCCCGGTAATAATGCTTTTCGGGTTCAACCTGACTACCATTTACAACCCGACTATCTGGGGCCAGGCCGATGTGCTGCTAGGCTTCATGCTGATTTTAACTTTTGGCCTGATTCAGCGAGGCCATTACCTACCGGCCTGGGTAATGCTGGGTCTTTCAATTCTGTTCAAGCCCCAGGCCATTTTTGTAGTCCCTTTGCTGGCTGTAGTCCTTGTGAAGAAAGGCGGCTGGCAAAAAACCGGCCTGGGTAGCGGTTTGAGCGTCCTGATTTGTACCGCCCTGGCTTTGCCTTCCTTTGGCTTTCGCTGGTCCGAAATCCACCAGTATATTTTCCAGGAACAGTTAGTCGGAAAATATGTCATAGATGGAACCATCCGGGCCTATAACTTGCCTTTCCTATTTGAAAAACCGGACCAGTTAGCCTTGATTACCAATATTGGCCTGGGTATCACGGTTGTTACTTTCGTGGCAATGGGGCTGTATCTCTGGAAAGGCCCGGCAAAGCCCGGTACTATCGCTCTGGCCTCTGCTCTTGGCGTGACCACCTTTTTCGCCCTTGCCATTAAAATGCACGAACGCTATCTCTATTATGCCCTGCCCTTCCTTGTGCTGGCCGTAGCCTATGCCTGGCGCGAACACCCCGGTTGGCTTGCCAGGGCTACCGGCTGGTTTACTGCCGTTTACAGCCTGATAGCCTTGCTCGAAATGATAATTTCCCGCCATGTAGATGTCTCAGGCCAGATTGAGGAAAACCTCTTTAGCTGGAATATCGTCTTGACACAAAATCGGGCCAGCCTGGAAACCGGCCTGAGCCTGGCCGTGGTGGGGTTATACGTATGGGGCAGCAGCCTTTTCTGGCTGGGAGCCTGGCTGAACTGTCCGAAAAGAACCGAAAGAGTCATCCTACCAGCCACTTTACCTCAGTTCCAGGAAACTACCTTGCCAGACCTTGCTCGAAGTCAGCAAAAGAGCTGAAGTTCCAGTGAAGGAACTTCAGCTCTTGCCAGCATTTCAATTGCTTTTTAGGATTTCCTGTAGGTTAGAAGGGGATACCTTCCGGCTCTAACTCCTCGAAGACAGTTTCAGCCGCACGGCCATTGCCGTTCGAGTTACCTTCGGCTCTTTCACCATCCTGGCGCGAACCCAGCATCACCATTTCGCTGGCAATTACTTCGGTCGTCTGGTGTTTCTGGCCCTGGGGATCGGTCCAGTCACGGGTCTGCAAACGCCCTTCGATAAAGACATGGCTGCCTTTTTTCAGGAAACTGGCGCAGGTTTCGGCCAGCTTTTCCCAGGCCACGACCCGAAACCATTCGGTTTGCTCCTTGAATTGGCCGTCCGACTGTTGTTTGGAGGAACGGCTCGAAGCTACCGAAAAAGTCGCCACCGAACTGCCGTTCGGGGTAATCCGCAATTCAACGTCCCGGCCCAACCGGCCACTAACCATCACTTTATTTATATCTCTGGACATACCGGCACTACTCCTTCTGCATTATAATTCATGTTACCCGGCTCAATCGCTTTTCGACCGGCTAAACAGAATATCGCCAGGGCTATAACTTTGTGCCACTTTTAAAAGCTATTTTCAGGAATCTGTCTTTTCGGTAACAATCTGACCCACTCCTACCCGGTGCTTATTGACCGCCGCCCGCAGGGTTTTGCGTTCGTAGTGGGCATAAATCATCTTGGTAGTGACCGGGCTGGCGTGGCCCAGGACATCCTGTACTTCGCCCAGTTGCGCCCCGTTATTTAGCATGGTGGTCGCCAGGGCATGGCGGAAATCGTGTGGATTTACCTCCAGCCCGATTTCCCCGGCCCATTTCTGGACTACTGCCCACACGCTAAAGGGCGACAGCCGGAAATTAGCTCCCCCGGCTTTAGGCTGGCCCCGGCTCACCCGGTGCTGGATAAAAAGCGGTTGATAATTATCGTTGCGGGCCTTCAAATATTCTATAAGCACTTGCAGCGTAGCCTCATCAAAAAAGACCACGCGCTCTTTATCGCCCTTGCCCGTAATCAAAACTTCTTCCAACCGGCCCTCCCGAATATCGGCCCGGTTGAGCCGTGAAACTTCCTCGCGCCGCATCCCGGTAGTGTAAAGGGTCAGGATAAGCGCCCGGTCGCGCAGCAATTCCTGGCGGCGCAGGGCAATTTCAGCCCGGCTGAGTTTACGTTTGGCCGTGAAAAGAAACTTGTGGAGCGCCGGGGGCAAATCCAGCCCCGGCACAACCGCAGCCTGGTCATCTGCAACTTGTGGCGGCATGGCGGCGGTGACTTCTTCCAGCGAAGGTACTTTGAGCCGGTACATATAGTCAGCCAGCTTGCGAGTTTCGGTGAAATCTACCCTGGGAGTCTTATAGCCGCCTCGCCCGGTCAGCCGCGCCAGCCCGCCGGTCATCTTGGCATACTGGACGTGGCTGGGCGTGAGGTCGCGCCGGGCCAGGTAAGCGAACAAATTGCGCGGCCCGGCCATATAACCGGCTACCGTCATCTTCTTGCCCCGGCTGTAGCGGTCCACCAGCCACAGGTAATAATCTTCCAGCACCAATGGTTGCAGTCCTGTAACGGTTAAAGCCGCCGGGTCGCCCTGGCCGCTTTCGTACAGGAAATACATAAAAATCCGGCAGCCCACCCGGTAAGTCTTGTGGGTCTGAGCGCTCTGGCCTTTGAGCGTTTTCAAGAAAAGACAGACCCCACAGGCCAGGCTGGTATCGGCGGGCAAGGTCGGAGCGCCCTGTTCCAGGCGGCTCGCCTGTAATTCACCGGCCTGACTCCAGTGGTCCTTCAATGTATTTTCGGCCTGTTTCAGCTCAGTGGCGCTTTCGACCGGAGCTTGTTCCACAGGCGGCGAAGCCTTTTTCCGGCCCGGCTTTTTAGCCTCACTCGCCTTTAGTGTAGCCTGTTCTTCAGTTGACATAACGTTATTTCAGTCCTAAAATTCAATTTCAATATTGCAGCCTAACTTTATATGTATCGAATGGCTATGTCAAAGAGGCCACACCTAATAAAACTTTAATTTAACAAAGCTTATGGGCGCGGTAGAGTTAGGAAAAGTGAGAAACTTCATATCTTTAAAAAAGTGGATAGTTTATAATAATTATTATGGCTTTAAGGCCAGAATTTTGTCATAAATTTTCCAGATTACATATATGAATTTATCTAGCAGGAGTTTATCGGGATGATAACGGAAAACAGTGTCTTAAATACGCGCTACCGCCTCGAAAAGAAAATCGGTCAGGGCGGCTTTGCCCTGGTTTATCTGGCGATGGAC
>JAYSYV010000242.1:0-2165 GCA_043727245.1 Chloroflexota bacterium
AAATCAAGGGCGGTCTTTTCGTTGGCGGCTTTGGTTTCTTCGTCGTCCAGTTTGTCCAGTTCCAGTTCGCCTTTAGCGATAGACTGGATAGGTTTATCCTTGTATTCGGTCAGGCTTGAAACGACCCAGTTGTCTACCATGTCGGTCAGGAGCAATACCTCGACCCCCTTTTGCCGGAAGATCTCCAGCAGCGGGCTATTTTTGGCCGTGGCGTAGCTGTCGGCGGTGAGGTAATAGATTTTATCCTGGCCTTCTTTCATGCGTCCGACGTAGTCGTCCAGTGATACATCCTGGGTTTCGCTGCTGTTCTGGGTTGAGGTGAAGCGCAGCAGCCGGGCGATAGTGTCGCGATTGGCGGTATCTTCGGGGACACCTTCTTTGAGGACTTTGCCAAATTCTTTCCAGAAAGTAGCGTACTTTTCCTTCTCGTTGGAGGCCAAATCGTCCAGCAGGCCCAGCACTTTCTTGACCGACCCGGCCCGGATATTATCTACCAGCTTGTTTTGCTGCAAAATTTCGCGGGAAACATTTAGCGGCAGGTCGTTTGAGTCAATTACGCCGCGCACGAAGCGCAGATAGGTCGGCATCAGTTTCTCGGCATCGTCCATAATAAAGATGCGCCGGACATATAGTTTGACCCCATGACGGGCATCGCGGTTCCACATGTCGAAGGGCGGTTGGGTCGGCACGTACAGCAGCATAGTGTATTCCTGCTTGCCTTCCATGCGGGCGTGGACCCAGCCGAGCGGCTCGGACCAATCGTGGGAAACGTGCTTATAGAATTCTTTATATTCTTCGGCGGTGATTTCGTTTTTAGAGCGGGTCCAAAGGGCAGAAGCCTTATTGACGGTTTCTTCCTGGGCTTCTTCGCCTTCGGCAACCTCTTTGGGCATGATAATCGGCAGGGTAATGTGGTCGGAATACTTGGTGATGATAGAGCGCAGCCGGTAGCCGCTCAACAGTTCGTCCTCGTCCTCGCGCAGGTGCAAAGTAACTTCGGTCCCGCGTGCGGTCCGTTCGATATTTTCCAGGGTGTAGTCGCCCTTGCCGTTCGATTCCCACTGCACGCCGTGTTCCGCGCCCAGGCCAGCCCGGCGGGTCAGGAGGGTAACTTTGTCGGCCACAATAAAGGAAGAATAAAACCCGACCCCGAACTGACCGATGAGGTTAGCGTCTTTGCGCTGGTCGCCGGTCAAAGCCTGAAAAAACTCGCGAGTGCCGGACTTGGCAATCGTGCCGATATTGTCAATTACTTCCTGGCGCGACATCCCGATGCCATTATCGGCAATGGTGATGGTGCGGGCATCTTTGTCGTAGGACACCCGGATTTTAAGCTCGCTATCATTTTCGTAGAGGGCCGCATCGGAAAGAGCCTCGAAGCGCAGCTTATCTTCGGCATCGGAAGCGTTGGAAATGAGTTCCCTTAAAAATATTTCCTTGTTACTGTAGAGTGAGTGGATCATCAGGTCGAGAAGTTGGGTTACTTCGGCCTGAAATCCTAATGTTTCTTTTTGAGCTTCCGCAGTCATTTTAAAGCAAGTCCTCCTGAGTCATTATTTTCTTAATTAAAAATTAGTACCTTGTAAGGGACTGCCCTGAAGCATAGCCATTATAAAAAGCTATGTCAAACGGCAGTAATACTTTGTTAGTTTAATTTATAACTCAAAACCCGGTTAGAATTCAATTCCCAGAGTGTTAGAGTTGTGTTAGATAACCATACATAGCCAGGATAACCTCTACGAGGTATAATAAAGGGGAGTTTATTCTCGTAATTCAGGAGGGATTTTTAGATGGCAAGACGCTTTGAAGAACACTCTTAATACTCTTGAACAATATTTAGCCTTAGAAAGACAGGGCCAGGAAAAACACGAATACTTTCAAGGCTATGTCTTTCTTATGGCCGGTGGTTCGCCCAATCATAGTCTGATTGCCACCAATCTGTCCTGGCTCCTGGGTAATGCCCTGACGCAAAGACCTTGCCGGGTCTATGGTAGCGATTTACAGGTATTCATAAAGAATAAGGAACTGGTGACATATCCTGATGTTTCGGTCGTTTGTGGCCCGCTAGAATATGCTGAGGCAGACCGCAACCTGGTAACTAATCCCCTGGTTATTGTGGAGGTGCTTTCGCCTTCAACGGCCAACTATGACCAGATTACCAAGTT
>JAYSYV010000243.1:0-6734 GCA_043727245.1 Chloroflexota bacterium
GTGGCCTTGCCGTACCCGGTCGCATCAGGTATTTCCGCGTTAACTGAGGAAAAATCCATCATTAATTTCATTTTAGCTATGGTTTGCCTGTAATCATAGTTTATTATATGGGTGTGAGAACTACTTGGCAAGGAAAGTGCTTGTAATTCCGACAAAATTTAAAGAGATAAAACTTTCGCTTTTCAGGCTGAAAATCTAAATGGTGCTGTGTCCGCAATGAGGAGGAACATTATGTTTGAGGTTGCTGAAAAAAAGACCAACTATTTCCCCTTTATCGAGAGTGACCCGGCAGCGGGAGCGGCTGAACTAAAAAGCCAGTTGCAGGAGAACAGTTATTTATTCTTTCGGAGCCTGGTCCCGGCTAAAGTAATTCTGCAAGTGCGCCAGGCCGTCCTGGAAATTTGCCTGACCGCTGGCTGGATAGATCCCAATTCCAACCTGATGGAGGCTATTGTGGCTCCCGGTGTGCAGCCAACCCAGGAAGGCAAGTCCGATTATGCCAATGTATACCGCAAAGTCCTTCAGTTACCCATCTTTCATAACTTCCCGAATGATTTAAATTTGGTGAGAATAGCGGCTAGCTTACTTGATATCAACAGCCAGGAAGTATTGGTCCATCCCCGGCGGATTGGCCGACTTACCTTCCCCAACAATAAAGGCGCGACCACCCCTCCTCACCAGGATTTTTACTATATTCGCGGCTCGGTTGATACTCTTTCCTGCTGGACACCACTCGGAGAATGTCCGGTGGAACTGGGCGGACTGGCGATTATGCCAGGTTCGCACCGGGGCGGTTATATCGAGCATACCGCTGAATTCCCCGGCGCGGTAGGCGGAGTCGGCATCCCGGTAGACGAAAGCCAGGCTACCTGGCACACCACCGATTTCGGCCTGGGTGACGCTTTGTTTTTCCACTCACATTCCATCCACAAAGCCATGCCCAACCTTACAAGCAATGTATTACGTATCTCAACTGACAACCGTTACCAGCGGCCCCAGGACAAAATTGAACCTGACGCTTTGCTGCCGCATGGAGTAGCTTATATGGACTCGGATAACTCCGGGGCCAAAAAAAGAAACCGGGTTTACCGGCCAGAGCACCCTAAACTACCATAACTGGTCAGCATGTTCAGAATTATAATACTGCCAGGATAGTCCTTTCCTGGCAGTATTGTCCGGCTGCTCCAAATTTCCTTATGACTGCGGCTTGTTGGGAATAGGGTAATTCCCCTGAGAAGTGGCAAAGGTTATTTTCCTGATTCGGATGCGAAAAGGAAATGAAAGTCTGGAATAGGCACTTTCATATAGCCCCTAATAGGCTCTTTGGCGGATTTTTTAAGGCCAATCTATGTTAGACTCTAACTAATGTAACTCCCGTTACATCCAGGCTGGGGCGTTTGAATTCCGTAACCCGGCCAATTTTTATCTCTATTGCATTATAAGGGTATGCAATTTACTTATCCTCAACTCTACTACCAAAATAAAGCTTAAAACCTATTACCTATTACAGCTAACCTTCTAAATTGGTTCTCTCAATTTGCTTTAGTCTTGCAGAAGAGCCTGGACTGCCGGATCGCTAATGGTTATTACCTTCGCTCGGAAGTTTTCGCCCGCTTTTCCGGCCAGGTCCGCGATAATCTTACCGACCAGCGTAGCCGTAGAAAGCAAACGGCTCGCGTGGTAATCATAAAAGTGGTCGGCCAATTCCTGCCCGACTTTTCCGACCTGCAAAACAGCTCGCTTTAGCCACCCCCGGCAGCGCCATCCGTTGATATAGTGGAACCGGGGCCGTATTTGTGGTATACCTGAACCCAACCTTAAAGGTCTGCCCCTGGCAGGGCTGCGCCTGGCCGAATAGGAATTTTTTTTAAGCTCTATTCTAAAAAAGAAATGATTGAGCCAGCTTTACATAGAAGCAGCTGAAACTGGCTCAAAACTATGGCATAGCGCTATAATATTGGATTATTCGGTTAAGAAGAGGGACTGCTGTCTGCTAAGCCGGGCAGTCTTTCGGCTCATTTGTTATACAAATCTAGATTGGCAAAACCTTTTGAACGGGCGAAAGAATAAAAAATGAGCGGTAAAAAATTTGTTTAGACGAGCCAAAAATTTCAGCCTGAAACAAGTAGGTCCCGGTTTAATCGTGGCAATTATCTTATTGTTTCAGCCAGGAGGACTTTCGGCCAGCCCGGAAGCAACCGCTGCTCCCTCTTTATTAACATCAGAGCAAATCGCTTATTTGCGCCTGGAAAACCTGGCCCAGGTGGAAGGCGTCCCGGTATTACCCCTGTACAGCATCCAACCGGAAATTGTTTACTCTAATTTACATGGTTCAATTTCCCGCAACCCCAAGGACCCTCCAAAGGTCGGGATACAAATAGGGCATTTTCAGAGCAGCGCCTTGCCTGCTGAATTGGCTTCCTTGCGCGGTTCCCAGGGAGCAAACGCAGCCGGGTATACTGAAATCGAGATTAGCCAGGATATTGCCAGCCTGGTGCAAATTCTGCTCAAGCAAGAAATACCGGGCATCCAGGTGGACCTGCTCCCGGCAACCGTCCCGGTTAACTACAGCGCCGATCTCTTTTTGGCATTGCATTGTGATTGGTCAAACCTGCCGGAAGTCAACGGCTTCAAGTTTGCCCGCAGCCGTTATAGCGCCATCCCTGCCCTGGACGACCGGTTGCTCAAAGTTTTGTATTCGAATTATGAGGCGAACACAGGACGTGCCAGGGAGGCAGGTTTAACAATCAATATGACCGGTTATTATGCTTTTAACAACTTGAGCTTCCAGTATAGCCTGTCCACCACCACACCGGGAGCGATCATGGAAATGGGGTTTTTAACAAGCCTTACTGACCGTACTTTCCTGGTAAACCAGCGAAGTAAGGTAGCCAGCGCTATCACAACCGGCATTGTAGCTTTCCTGAAAGAGCAAAAGCAAAGCGGGCCGATAATTCCTTACGGCCACCTGCCCGCTCTGGTGCTGAAAGCGCCTGCAGGCGACCTGGTTCCAGTCTATGAAGGTGGAAGTAATAAAGTTATAGCCTATGTAAATAGCGGGCAATATCTTGCTTATTTTGAACCGCAGGAAGACTATTTTACAATCTGGCTGCCGGTGCTTAACCGGCTGGGACAGGTCAAAGCCGCGAGTGCCAGTGTGACAGGAAATTGAGCTTTCCGGTTCTGGCTGCACCGGAGCATTGTTAGACAAACTGCTGCCTTGACCTTTTAATTCAACCTGACTATTTCAAAGTGCTTTGAAACTGTATGGTCAGCCGGAGAAGCGCACCGGCTCGGGCCGCGCTTACCTGTTAGAAACCGGGATAAATAGAGTTGGCGTTATGATTAATTGGATAAAGAACAACCCGAAAGTAGCGGCTAGTCTAACCGTGGGTCTGCTATTGCTGCTCGGCCTCCTGGCAATAATTTCCGGCACGGGAAATCCTGCTTCATTAGCTACACCTGTTGCTCAGCCGCCTGTCGTTACCAGGCCAAACCCGGTAGTTACCACGATTTCCCCAATCCCACACCAGGAGCTGCCTACTCAAAATTTTGTTTCACCTGTTTCTGTTTCTGTTTCCGCTCCTGTAGCGGTCGTAACTTTTACAGCCACTTTTTCTGCTACCCCTACCTCTACTCTTAAAAATGCGGCTACAGCCCTTGATTTGTTCCCTACTGCTACCTGGGGCATAACGATAGCCCAGGCCACTCCGACGCCCCTTTTAATAAATAAGGTAACCCCGGCTGCTTCCCAGGCCATCTTACCGGCTAACCTGAAACTATCCCCGGAGGAACGAACTGTCCTGCTGAAATTAGATACTGACATAAACGGCCTGAATGCCTCTATAAACCGGCTGGGTGTGTTGATGACCGCTCCTCACCCGGAACAATCCAGTTTGTTTGAAAAACTTGGAAAAGAGACCGGCTACTGGCAGGAACTGGCAAATTATTACAAGACGCACCAGATGCCCCTGAGAGTGGGAAGCCAGGTTATGCCAGTCTGGTTAGCGGCGCTGGCTAGGCTGGGGCGGGCCGGAGAAATATTGCCGGCCGCTTACCGCAGCGCCGATGGAATAGCCATCAGCCAGGCCGACCAGGAAGTGGCTTTTGCCGAACTCGAAATAAGCCGGACTTCCAAAATAATCTTGAGCTTAAGGCAAAAGTAATGACCTGAGGCTACCGATATAAATTAAAGTTGTAGACGAAAATATTATAAATTATAAACTGAAAGCCAAAATAAGAGGTTAGAATAGTAAAAATGCGCTACCTTTATTTTCTGGGGTTTGGTTGGCCTGGTTTTCAGGTAAATACGCTGCTCTCATCGGTTAGGAAGTTTAATAGAAAGAATTAATGAGAGTATTTCACATTTTGCTCTCGACCGCTTCCAACCTGACAATACCTTGTGAAGATGCCTTATAACAAAAGCAATGGGGTCAGTAGTCATCGTACCTACTGGCCCCATTGCTTTTGTTAAGCTTGATTACCCTTATCTCAAAAACCACAACAAGTCAGAAATTGATGAGGTGAATTGCAATGCCATGTAAGAGCTTATTGGCAACCAGGGAACTTGAAGGAAGCAATCTTAGTACTCCAGTTAAAGGTGCCGCTGCTCTTCAAATATTCAGAAGTGAACCAGAAGGTGCAGTCGTCCACCGGGTCAACGGTCATAGCACTATAATCGCCCCACCGGCTGAGATTTGTAAGTTGTGAGCCGCCGCCGACTTGAATAGCCGTTTCTCCCTGCATCGTGTTAAGTGCATCGCCGGGAACTCGCCCGGTATAACGAATTGATGGATAAACATTGCTGCTTGAAGCACTATAACCAAGCGCTACATCTCCGGCTTTATCCATTCCAATACTGCCCATCCACCGGTGCGTTCCATCTGAGGCGTTTAAAGTCCCCTGCTGGAAAACGGTTGGTGTTCCAGCCGCCATGGTATTTCCTGATGGGTTTCTTAATTCGTACCAGCGTACAGAAGTAACGTTGTTTCGTTTGTTTGTGCCAACACTAACAGCGTGATTTACAACAAGGGCTTCATGACCGTCTGAAAAATGGCGGTATGCCAGCCGGTACATCAAACGGTCTCCCAAGGAATCAAGCTTCTGGCTGGTATTCGGCTGCGGAATACAGGTTCCCCCGCCACTACAGGCGGTATTAAAGGCGGCAACCCCAATAGCGGTAGGCCCGGTTAGTTTTGTGTTGGCTGTATTACTCCAGTCTACCTTGAACTTCCAGAGATTGAGGGAATTAGAGCCAAAATTGACCATATAATTCGGCGAACCAACCGGGGGAGAAATTGATCCATCCAGGTCAGACGGCAATACCCCGCCATAGGCAGTGCTTAACTGGAAGCATTGCTGAGTTGCCGGCGCTCCGGTTAACATGCTCGTCCGGTCGTAAGCACAGACCTTTGAACCGGCAAAGGTCTGACCGTTATTGAAAATGTTGAAAGTTATATAGTAACCGTCCGGCCAGACTCCTAATTTTGGATAGTCGTTGAAGCCGTTGCCATAGCTAAATGAATACCGATTGTAAGAACCAGTGGCATCGGAAGTAGTAGAAACCGCCACGCACTGTAAATAAGGAGTGGTACTCACAGAGAACTGGGTCAGTATCCAACGACCGGCTGACTTATCGTATTGCACAATCGGATCACCATCATTGTTAGTTTCACAACCTCCCCCAAAACCGGCCCAAAGAGTGTTGCCTGCCTTTGGAAATCCGGCTACAATCACTCCCGTACTTTTGTCAAATACCGCAAAACTCTCGTTAACCCATTGCACGTATTGGGTCGCGCCGACTGCCCCGTTAGTATCTGGCGGGGCTGCATTAGGGCTAAAGCCATAATCGCCGTTACCAACCCCGGCGAAATTTAGCTTGGGAGTAGTGGCAACTGCCGGACCTGCCGGACCTGCTTGAAGAACCGGGTCAGCCTGAGTGTTGCTGGAAGCACTTCCAGGAAAGATTCTCAGCGGTTTTTCCCGGTGACTTTCGGCTCCAGGGGACGCAGAACTCATGCCTCTTAAAGGAGGGGAAACGTCTGAATGAACAGCAGCATTAACTTCTACCTTTGGGTCGTTATCAGAAGCAGCGAAAGAAGATGCGGGATTGAACGCCAGGCAGACGGATAAAACGAGGGTAGCACAAAGAAGGCTGGTGAGAAGCAGCCCAAAAAGTTTCTTCATATGACCTCCAAGCCTGAAGATTGAAGGGACTTGGTACTTGTAAACCCTTCAATCAAAATTAATTGTTTAAAGGTAGATTGTTAACTACCCACAACCCTTTGACAAACTGGTACTGGTTAATACCCCTAATTTAGCTTGAGCTGACAGAAAGGTAAAGAAATACCAAAATCACAAGCAAGCGAAACGTTAGATAAGGCTAGAAAAAGTAACGAACTAATTACTGTTTGAGACTACCTAATATTTCCCTAACCCAATCATTTTAGGGACTATTAAACTAAGAGTATTAATTAATATAATTCTAACAAAAGATAAAGATAAAGGCAACCTTTAAGTAAATTGAGCTTGTAGGTGTTGCACTTGCTTTAGCGAAATTGATACGGTCTAGCGTACTTTCAGCTATTTTGAGCTTGTTCTAACTTTACCTCCAGGTGAATAGTTATGTTTATTGATAAGAACTAACACCATAAATTTATCATTTTTCGTATTATCCAAATTAGCTAAAACGTTTGAACATTTTCTAATGGTTCCTGAATACTAAATTGTTGTAA